>CALAIJ010000229.1 GCA_937923365.1 uncultured Sulfitobacter sp. | reverse complement strand
ACGGGCGCTATGCGCAACTGTGGCACCGCCAACAATCAGAAGGCAGTGCAGAGGATTAGGGTCAGGACCCCTCAATCCTGCGCCACTGGCGTCAAAACCGCGAAAGTTCAGGGGTTTGAGACATGCCGCAACTAACGGGTTAATTGCAAATGGCTCATGCCGCGGAAATGAATCGGTTTTGGCGTCCTCCCCTTGCCGACAGGCGCTTGCAAAGCAAGCTGCCGAAAGGGATTTGACGGATTTCCCCCGTGAACCACTGCCCGGCAAGGCATTGCCCTTTGGCAATGCCCCGACAGGGATCGGTACATCTGCTTGAAATTCAACAAGAGTTCCTGGCACTGATGCGCCTCCCTTCTCGGGACATCGCAAGCGATGCCCTGACAGGCAATGGTCACGAGAAAAATCTGTCAAACCAGTGGTGCCGGATTAATGGGTCCTGACCCTAGATCTCCAGCACCAGTGGGCAGTGGTCCGACACCTCCGGCTGATAGACGACCTCAAACGACAACACGGCCTCGGGCCTGTTGACCAGCATGTAATCCGCGAACCGTTCCGGCTTTTTGTACTGGCTGGTGCGGGTGCCGGCAAAGCCGCCGGATGTCACCAGTTCGGTAAAGCCTGCGTCCCGGGTCAAAGACAGGGTTTCGCTGCCTGCCGCCACGTTGAAATCGCCACATAGAATGCGCAGATCATTCGGCTCGGAAATCTGATCGGACATGGCAAGCAAGCGCTGTGCCTGTGCGGTCCGCGCAGGTGTGTCCATCTTTCCGGCCAGATCGCGCAACCCGTGCATTTGGGTGATCGACACCATCGTCTCGCGCCTCCGGTCGAAAAGGCGAACCCCGTGTGCACTGCGTGAGCGGGGATGATCGCCGAAACCCTTGCCGGAAAATCCCTTGTGAACAAAGCCTTGGATTTGCGCCGTCACCGTCAGATTGCGGTGCACAAAAGTGGCCAGCCCCCATTGCGAAGGCACAGACACATTCCCGTCCCATAAAACCCCTTCCGCCGCAGGACAAAAGGTTGCCGCATGATCCGGCAATGCGCCGCAGATGTCGCGAAAGAAGTTTGCGCGTTGGTCCAGCACGTGATCGCCATCGCGGTAAACCAGCCAGTCCTTGTCGCTTGCCGGGCTGGAAACGACCTCTTGCAGGCACAACACGTCCGGTTGCTGCGCTGACAGGTACGACAAAAGAGGGCCATGCATCTTCCCGCCCCAGCCATTCAGACACATGATCCGCATTGAGGTGTTCCCTTTTGCCCGGGCCCCTGTTCCTTCCCTGCGTTCCGGTCTAGGTTCGCCGAAATCGCGGGGGGAGGTCCTATGACCGACATTGTCACAATCAAAGATCTGCGCAAAGCCTACAAGGGCGGGTTCGAGGCGCTGAAAGGTGTCAATCTGGGCATCCGCTCGGGCGAGATTCTGGCGCTGCTGGGTCCAAATGGGGCGGGCAAGACCACGCTGATTTCCACCATCTGCGGAATTACGACAGCCACGTCCGGCACCGTCAGTGTCGGCGGGCATGATATCGTTCGCGACTTTCGCGCCGCGCGCAAAATGATCGGTCTGGTCCCGCAAGAGATCAACCTTGAACCGTTCGAGCGGGTGATCAATACCGTGCGCTTTTCACGTGGGTTGTTTGGCAAATCATCTGACGATGCGGCCATTGAAAAGGTGCTGCGACAATTGTCTCTTTGGGACAAAAAAGATGCGCAAATCCGCGAGCTTTCCGGCGGCATGAAGCGCCGCGTGCTGATTGCCAAGGCGCTGGCACATGACCCGCGTGTCCTGTTTCTGGACGAGCCGACCGCTGGTGTGGACGTGGAGTTGCGCAAGGACATGTGGAAGGTGGTTGCGGGTCTCAAGGCCGAAGGCGTGACGATCATCCTGACCACGCACTACATCGAAGAGGCCGAAGCCATCGCGGACCGCGTCGGTATCATCGCAGGGGGCGAGTTGCTGCTGGTCGAGGACAAAGACAAGTTGATGCAGCGCATGGGCCAGAAAGAGCTGGAAGTGCAACTGACCGCTAAGATCGATACCGTGCCGGACAGCTTGCAGTCGGATGCGCTGCGGCTGTCGGATGACGGCATGGCTTTGATCTATACCTATGACACCCGCGCTGAACGCACAGGGATCACCAAACTGTTGTCAGAGGTGGCCGCAGCGGGCCTGACCCTGCGGGATGTGGTGACACGGCAATCCAGTCTCGAAGACATCTTTGTGAACTTCGTGAAGGAGGACGCGGCATGAACTGGACCGCGATCCGCTCCATCTACATTTTCGAGATGTTCCGGTTTTTCCGCACTATCGCGCAGAGCTTTCTGGCGCCTGTGATCTCGACGTCGCTTTACTTTGTGGTCTTCGGTGCCGCCATCGGCAGCCGCATTCAAGAAGTCGAGGGCATCAGCTATGGCGCCTTTATCGTGCCGGGGCTGATCATGCTGACAGTGATCACGCAATCGATTTCGAATGCGTCCTTCGGCATCTATTTCCCAAAGTTCATCGGCACGTTCTTTGAACTTTTGTCCGCGCCCATTTCGTTCATCGAAATTGTGATCGGCTATGTGGGGGCGGCCGCGACCAAAGCGCTGATCATCGGGTTGATCATCCTTGTGACGGCGTTCTTCTTTGTGGACATCTCGATTGCGCACCCCTTCGCGATGCTGCTGTTTTTGGTGCTGACCACCATCAGCTTTTCGCTGTTCGGTTTCATTCTGGGCATCTGGGCAGGCAATTTCGAGCAGTTGCAGATCATTCCGCTTTTGCTGATCACGCCACTGATCTTCCTTGGAGGGTCGTTCTACTCGATCAGCATGCTGCCGCCCGTGTGGCAGTCGATCTCGATGTTCAATCCGGTGGTCTACCTGATTTCGGGCTTTCGCTGGGCGTTCTTTGACACGGCGGACGTGCCGGTCTTTACCAGTTTGCTGGCGATTTGCCTGTTCACGGCGGCCTGCCTGACCGTGATCTGGTGGATTTTCCGCACTGGCTGGCGGATCCGGCAATAATGCAGAGACCTGCGCCTTGTTTGGTACGCCCCCCCGCTCTACATGAGGTGATATGAAACGCTTCCTGCCCTTTATGAAATCCGACCCGACGGTCGCTGTGATCCGCCTCTCGGGCGTGATCGGCAGCCAGGGCCGCGCGGCGTTGAACGACGCGACGCTGGCCCCCGTGATTGAAAAAGCGTTTTCGAAGGGCAAGCCAGTGGCCGTTGCGTTGGAAATCAATTCGCCCGGTGGCAGCCCTGTGCAGTCCTCGTTGATCGGGGCGCGGATCCGCAGGCTGGCTGAGGAAAAGAAAATTCCCGTCATCGCGTTCGTCGAGGACGTGGCCGCCTCTGGCGGGTACTGGCTGGCGGCTGCGGCGGATGAAATCTACGGTGATCCCAGTTCGGTGGTGGGGTCTATCGGTGTGATTTCGGCGTCATTCGGGGTGCATGAGTTTATCAAGGAACACGGTGTGGAACGGCGCGTTTACACGGCGGGCAAATCCAAAAGCATGCTGGACCCGTTCCGCCCTGAAAACCCCGAAGACGTGGCGCGGCTGAAGACACTTCTGGAGGACATCCACGAGAATTTCAAAGACCACGTGAATACGCGCCGCGCAGGCAAACTGCCCGAGGATCAAGACCTTTTCACCGGCGAGATTTGGCTGTCCAAACGCGCCACGGAACTGGGTCTTATTGACGGGGTCGGGCACTTGCGTCCGATGATGCAGGACCGCTTTGGCGACAAGGTGAAATTCAAGCGCTTCGGTGCCAAGCGCGGGCTTCTGTCACGCTTTGGCATGCAGATGGTTCAGGATGCTGTCCATGGCATCGAGGAGCGCGCGGCCTTCGCGCGGTTCGGCCTTTGATCGCAAAAATTGTCATTTTGTTTCTGGTCGTCATGGGCGTGCTGGCGTTTTTTGGCAAGATGCACTGGCTCGGCTCCAAACGGCTGACCCAGACCAAGTGCGACGCCTGCGGGCGGTACCGCATCGGCAAGGGCCCCTGTAGCTGTAAGAGGAAAAGCTGATGGTTGCGGCGTGGGGCCTTCTGATCCTTGGCTTGGTCATCTTGCTGTTGGCAGGCGATGCGCTGGTAAAAGGTGCGGTGAACCTGTCCCTGCGCCTAGGCGTGCCTGCATTGATCGTGAGCCTGACAATCGTGGCATTTGGCACGTCCGCGCCCGAGTTGCTGATCTCCATTTCTGCTGTGCTGGATGGTGTGCCGGGCATGGCGCTGGGCAATGTTGTCGGCTCGAACACCGCGAATATTCTGCTGGTGCTGGGCATTCCCGCATTGCTGGCGACGATGCACACATCGGAGTGCCAGACCTCCAAGACCTACAACTACATGATCGCGGCAAGTCTGCTGTTCATTGCACTGGCGTACCGGGGTGTCTTTGACTGGATCGCGGCACTGATCTTGCTGGCGGGATTGCTGCTGATGCTGTTGGACCAGTTCCGCGAGGCGCGCAGTCACCGAAATGCCTGCAAGGGCTTGCCAGACGATGAGGACGAACCCGAAGGGGCGGACCCTGATATGCCCACGTGGAAGATCACCATCTTCCTTATTCTGGGGATGATCGGCCTGCCTTTGGGGGCGGAACTTCTGGTCAGCAATGCCACTATAATCGCCAAAGCTTGGAACGTGAGTGATACGGTCATTGGCCTGACCGTTGTGGCCATCGGCACCTCACTGCCAGAGCTTGCAACAACTGTGATGGCGGCCCTGCGCCGTCAGGCGGATGTGGCGCTGGGCAATGTGATCGGCTCTAACATGTTCAACCTGCTGGCGATCATGGGCGTGGCCTCCCTTGTGGGGCCGATCCCCGTTGATCCGGAATTCCTGCGGTTCGATCTTTGGGTCATGTTGGGCGCGTCCTTGCTGTTGATCCCTTTCGTGTTTCTGGGCCGCGACATTACGCGGGTCTGGGGCGTGATCCTGTCGGCGCTTTATGCGCTCTACCTCATTATTGTGCTGGTCTAGGCCATGAAGCGGGCATTGGTCACAGGAGCAGGCACACGGCTGGGCCGCGCGATGGCGCTCTATCTGGCAGAGCGCGGATATGACGTTGCGGTGCATTACGCCCGCTCGGCGGAAGCCGCATCAGAGGTGGTTGCCCAGATCAAGGCCATGGGCCGTACGGGCGTCGCCCTGCAGGCCGACCTTCTGGTCGAGGATGACATGCAAACCTTGTTGCCCCGCGCCGCAAAGGGTTTGGGTGGCCCTGTTACCTGTCTGGTCAACAACGCGTCCGTCTTTGACTACGACACCGTGGTTTCGGCGACGCGCGACAGCTGGGACCGTCACATGAACAGCAACCTGCGCGCGCCTTTTGTACTGACCCAAGCCATGGCTGCGCAGGATTTGCCGGCCGCAAAGGATGCCAGCGGAGAGCCCATTGCCAGCGGCCTGATCGTCAACATGATCGATCAGCGGGTGCGCAAACTCACGCCAGAGTTCATGACCTATACGCTGGCAAAAATGGGTCTGTGGGCGATGACCCAAACCACGGCGCAGGCGCTGGCCCCGCAGCTGCGGGTCAATGCCATCGGGCCCGGTCCGACACTGCGTGCATCGCGCCAAAGCGAGGATCATTTTGCAGCGCAACGCGCAAATACCGTGCTGGAACGGGGAAGCAACCCCGAGGATATCACCGCCGCATTGGGCTACTTTCTGGACGCACCTGCGGTGACGGGTCAGTTGCTTTGCGTGGACGGTGGGCAGCATCTGGCGTGGCAGACACCGGACGTGCTGGGGGTTGAATAGCGGCCCCTATTGTCCAAAGTTGTACACGGTATGAACAAAGGATTAACGGCGGGCTTCAAAATCCCTTTAGTTTCAATGGATTGGTTCTGGGAAAGAAAAGTTTCCTTTGATATCAATGCATTGGAAAAGTGCCTAAAAAACAGGCAAACCGCTGAAGGGTCCAGAAAACAAAGAGAAATTGGCGAAGACACCAAGTTACCCTCAGAGTTATCCACACGAACGGTGGACATGTTAAGTATTGTAGGCGTTCCGCCCGTATTGCAGCAAAGCAGAGAATCACACCCCTGATGAGCAACGACACGCAAACAACGCCAACCGGCCATGAGGTGATCCAATCCTACCTCAAGACGATCGACAGCTCACCCGGTGTTTACCGGATGCTCGACGCGGAAAGCCGTGTGCTTTACGTGGGCAAAGCGCGCAATTTGCGGGCGCGGGTCAGCTCTTATGCACGGCCAACAGGGCATACCGGGCGCATTTCCCGGATGATCGCCAATACCGCGTCGATGATGTTTCTGACCACCAAGACAGAGACCGAAGCGCTGCTGCTTGAGCAGAACCTGATCAAGCAACTCAAGCCCAAGTTCAACGTGCTGCTGCGCGACGACAAGAGCTTTCCGAATATCCTCGTGACCTCTGAACACGATTATCCGCAGATCAAAAAACACCGCGGTGCCAAAAAGGAAAAGGGTGCATACTACGGTCCTTTCGCCAGCGCGGGGGCGGTCAACCGGACCCTGAACCAGTTACAGCGGGTGTTCTTGCTGCGCGACTGCTCCAACGCCATGTTCGAGAGCCGGACGCGCCCCTGTTTGCAGCACCAGATCAAGCGGTGCTCTGCCCCTTGCGTGGGCAAGATCACACCCGCCGCCTACAAACAGACCGTCAAGGATGCAGAGCGGTTCCTGTCCGGCAAAACCACCGATATTCAGGCGCGGTTGGCCGCCGAGATGAACGCCGCCTCAGAGGAGATGGAGTTCGAGCGCGCCGCCGCTTTGCGGGACCGGATCAAGGCCCTGACGCAGGTACAAACCGCCCAAGGCATTAATCCGCAGAACGTATCCGAAGCCGATATCATTGCACTGCATCTGGAGCAGGGGCAGGCCTGCGTGCAGGTGTTCTTTATCCGCGCCAATCAGAACTGGGGAAACCGTGATTTCTATCCCCGCGTCGGAGCGGATGTGGACGCAGCCGAAGTGCTGGAAGCCTTCATCGGACAGTTCTACGACA
>CALAIJ010000228.1 GCA_937923365.1 uncultured Sulfitobacter sp. | reverse complement strand
ACAAGCCCCTGCGCCCCGCAATCTTGTGGAACGATGGCCGCGCACAGGCAGAGTGCGATGAACTCGAAGCGCTTGCCGATTTTCGCGGCATCGGCGGCAACATCGTTATGGCGGGCTTTACCGCGCCCAAGCTGCGCTGGGTCGCAAAGCATGAGCCGGAGGTTTTTGCCAAAACAGCCAAGGTGCTGCTGCCCAAAGACTATGTGACGCTGTGGCTGACAGGCGACCATGTCTCCGAGATGTCGGATGCGGCCGGTACGCTTTGGCTGGACGTGGCCAACCGTGACTGGTCGGATACCCTGCTTGACGCCACAGGTCTAAGCCGCACGCATATGCCCCGTCTTGTGGAAGGCAGTCAGGCTGCGGGCAAGGTGCGCGGCGCATTGGCCGGTGAATGGGGCGTCACGGATGTTATCGTCGCAGGTGGCGCGGGCGACAATGCCGCCACCGCCTGCGGTCTGGGCATCACGCGCCCCGGTGACGGGTTCTTGTCGCTGGGCACGTCAGGCGTGTTGTTTTCGGTGACCGATCATTTCGCCGCCAATACACAACAGGCGGTGCACAGTTTCTGTCACGCGGTCCCAAAGACGTGGCACCAGATGGGGGTTATCTTGTCAGCCACAGACAGCCTGTCATGGCTGTCGCAAATCACGGGCCAGTCGCCGGCTGCACTTGCCGCGTTGGTGCCAGACGGGACGCCGCTGCCGTCCCCCATCACCTTCCTGCCGTATCTGTCAGGAGAGAGGACACCGCATAATGCCCCCGACGCCACGGCTGCGTTTTTGGGTCTTCAACGGGGGCATGATCTGTCGCACCTTGTGCAGGCCGCTATGCAGGGCGTGGCCTTTGCCTTTGCCGATTGCTGTGCGGCACTCAAGGCCTGCGGGTCGCTGCCAGAGGACGTCTGGGTCGCAGGCGGTGGCAGCCAATCGGAGGCTTGGTTGCAGATCATTGCCGCGGCCACCGGGTTGACGTTGAAGGTGCCCGGCAGTGGTGTGCAGGGGGCCGCTTTGGGTGCGGCACGGTTGGCGATGCTGGCGTGTGCTGACGGAACAGAGCAGACCGTGCTTCACGGGCCAAAGGCAGAGCGGGTGATCAAGGCCAGTGCAGCGCAGTGCCAGTCCTATGCAGAGCGTTATGAGGTGTTCCGCAAAAGTTGGGATCAACTGCGGTGATGCGCCATTGACCGGACGGGGCCTTGCGGACAATGATATGCGCCAGACCCTGAACGGTGAGGCGCAGATGACCAGCACAGACCCGTTGCTTCAGCCCTATACGCTCAAGCATCTCACGCTCAAGAACCGCATCATGACCACCGCGCATGAGCCTGCCTATCCCGAGGACGGCATGCCCAAGGACCGCTACCGCGCTTATCACGCGGAGCGGGCCAAGGCGGGCGTCGGGCTTGCCATGACAGCAGGGTCGGCGTCGGTCTCACGCGATAGCCCGCCGTCTTTCAACAACGTGCTGGCCTATACGGATGACGTCGTGCCGTGGATCAGGAACCTTACGGACGCCTGCCACGAACATGGCTGTGCAGTGATGATCCAGTTGACCCACCTTGGTCGCCGCACAGGCTGGAGCAAGGGCGACTGGCTGCCTTCCGTTTCGTCCTCGCACCATCACGAGGCAGCACACCGTTTCAATCCCAAGCTGCTGGAGGATTGGGACATAGCGCGCATCATCACCGATTATGCCGATGCGGCGGAACGGATGCAGGCCGGTGGCATGGATGGCATCGAGCTGGAGTGTTACGGCCATCTGATTGACCAGTTCTGGTCTCCTTTGACCAACGAAATGGAGGGGCCTTACGGTGCGGCCACGCCTGAGACGCGCACGCAGTTTGCCCGCGACATTCTAGAGGCCATTCGCAAGCGGGTTGGCGATGACTTCATCGTCGGTATTCGCTTTACTGCAGATGAGGCCGAAGCAGGCGGGATCACGCCCGATGACGGCATCGCTATTGCGCGCAGCCTGCGGGATGCGGGCCTTGTGGATTTCCTCAACGTGATCAAAGGGCGGGTGCATTCCGACCCAGCCCTGTCGCGGGTCATTCCGTTGCAAGGCAGCCCCGGCGCGCCGCATCTTGATTTTGCAGGGCGCATCAAGGCAGAGCTTGGGATGCCCACGTTCCATGCCGCACGTATCCCAGATGTGGCTACGGCCCGCCATGCGGTGGCCAACGGGCTGCTTGACCTTGTTGGCATGACCCGCGCCCATATGGCGGACCCGCATATCGTTCAGAAAATCACCGAAGGCCGCGAGGATGACATCCGGCCCTGCGTGGGCGCCACCTATTGTCTGGACCGCATCTACCAAGGCGGCGAAGCCTTGTGCATCCACAACCCCGCCACGGGGCGCGAATTGTCGATGCCGCATGTGATCCCGCCTGCTGACGCCCGCCGTACTGTTGTTGTCGTGGGCGCGGGGCCGGGCGGTCTGGAAGCTGCACGGGTTGCAGCAGAACGGGGCCATCATGTCACGGTGCTTGAGGCAGCAAGTGACCCCGGTGGCCAAGTGCGCCTGACCGCCCAATCCCCCCGTCGGCGCGAAATGATCGGCATTATCGACTGGCGCATGTCCCAATGTGCCGCACGCGATGTGACGTTTCAGTTCAACACTTGGGCCGAGGCGGCGGATGTTACCGCGCTTGACCCCGATCTGGTCATTTTGGCGACAGGCGGTCTGCCGCAGCTCCGGCTCTATGAACAGATGCATGAGACGCCCCATGTCATCAGCGCATGGGACATCATTTCAGGCGACATAAAGGCCAGCGGCGACATGCTGATCTTTGACGAGGCCGGAGACCACGCAGGCCTGCAAGCCGCCGAGATTGCCGCCGACACCGCACGGGTCGAGGTGATGACCCCCGACCGCAGCTTTGCGCCCGAGGTCATGGGCATCAATCTGGTCCCCTACATCCGTAACCTGCAAGACAAGGACGTCACCATGACTGTTGCGCGCCGCCTGAAGGGCGTGCGTCAGGATGGCAACCGTCTGGTCGCGCAAGTGGGCTCTGACTACACCGACAACGTGCAGGAAAGGGCCTTTGACCAGATCGTGGTTAACTATGGCACGCTGCCCAATGCCGACCTCTACTTTGACCTCAAGCCGCTGTCGTCCAATCTGGGGCAGGTGGACCATGACGCCTTGATCGCAGGGGGCCGTCAAACGCTGACCCCCAATCCGCAAGGCACTTTCCAGCTGTTCCGCATTGGCGATGCGGTGGCCGCGCGCAACACCCATGCGGCGATCTATGATGCCTTGCGTCTGGTCAAAGACCTCTGAGGGGTCGCGCTTCGGCCAACCGTGTCGGAAATGCACCTGAGGGCGTGGGCCCGCATGCTACGCTGACGACAGTAACCAACGAGGAAGACCAACGATGCTAGACGAAGCCCGCGCCCGCACCGCCACCTTGCAAGCCCGCCTTAAAGAGAGCGGCATCAGCCACGCGGTGTTCACGTCTGAAAGTTCCATTGCCTATCTGGCAGGCTTCTGGGGCTATCTGGGTATCGAATTTGGCCGCCCGACAATGCTGGTTGTCCCCGCCGAAGACGCCCCCATCGTCATCACACCTTTGATGGAAAGCGAAATGGTGGCTGAAATGACGTGGGTCGAGGACGTGCGCACGTGGGAAGATGCGGGCCAGCGCTCATGGGGTCGTGCCTTGGCAGAGGCTTTGCCAAGCGCGCCAACAGAGGTCTGGATCGAGCGCGATGACATCCCCGCAATTGTGCGCAACTTTCTGGATGATCGTTATCCGGATGTGGCGCTCAAGGACATCGGGCCGGTGTTGGGCGCGCAGCGGATGATCAAGTCACCCTTCGAGATTACCGTCATGCGAGAGGCAGGACAGATCGCAGGCGCAATGATGAAAGCGGCGCACGAATCCCTCGCTGAAGGGGCGCAGGAATATGAAAGCGCGCTTGCCGTCATTGACGCGGGCACACGTGCAGCGGCGTCTTTTCTGACCGACACAGGGTGGGAGCGTTTCGTCTCTCCGATGATCCACAACCTGCAAATTCTGCAAAGCGGCAAGGACGCGTCGATGGTGCATCGCCGCGCGTCGGTCAAAGCCTACGCACGCTTTGATCCCGTCTACTTCTGCTTTTGCAACATGGCGCAGTTCAAGCAATACAAGCTTGGCTTTGACCGCATGTTCCACGTAGGCGATGTGACCGATGATGGCGCGCGGGTGCAGCAAGCGGCCATCGACGCGCAGCAAGCAGGCCTTGCTGTCATCCGCCCCGGTATCCAGGCGCAGGAAGTCGCAGCTGCTGCCAACGCCGTCTATGCTGAACGCGGATACGAGACAGGCTACCGCACCGGACGCTCCATTGGTGTCGCATATCTTGAGGCGCCAGAGCTCAAAGCGGGGGATACCACCATTCTGGAGGCCGGCATGACCTTTGCCGTGGATGGCGGCATTTCGGTTGATGGCGTCACAGCGGGGCGGATCGGCGACAGCATTGTGGTCACGCAGGGCGGTTTTGAATACCTCACCAACTATCCCCGCGAATTGCTGGTGACGGCGCGCTGATGCTGCGCCTTGCTGTTGCCCAAGCCCCTGCGGACCTGGCCACCCCTGCCGCGCGGTTGACGTGGCTGGCAGACGCATTGCCCGGCGTTGCCTCACATGGGGCCGACCTGTTGCTGCTGCCAGAGCTTTTTGCGTGCGGCTACAACATCGGTGCCTTGTTGCAGGACCATGCCGAGGCGCCGGATGGTCCGACTTTTCAAGCCATCGCAGGATTGGCACTCCAGCACGGCATCGCCCTTCACTACGGATATGCAGAGCGGGCAGGCAACACGCTGTTCAACGCCGCCCAATGCATTGGCCCGAATGGGCAGCGCCTTGTGCACCAGCGCAAACTCGCCATCCCGCCCGGATTTGAGCAGACGTATTTCACCGCCGGACAGGGCTGCGCGCTGTTTGACCTATGCGGTCTGCGGATCGCCACGCTGATTTGCTATGATGCGGAGTTCTCTGAGACCGTTCGCCATGTTGCGACCCTTGGCGCTGATCTGGTGCTTGTGCCTACCGCCCTTGGGGCAGATTGGGGATGGGTCGCCCAAACCATGATCCCCACGCGGGCCTATGAGAACGGCGTCTATCTGGCCTACGCAAACAGCGCGGGGTCCCAGAACGACATGGCGTTTCTGGGGGCCAGTGTGATTGCCGCCCCGGACGGGGTCGAGGCCACGCGCGCAAGCGCAGCGCCCGACGTGATCTATGCCGATATCGACAAGGCGCGGGTGCAGGCCGCCCAACAGCGGTTGCCCTATCTGGCAGACAGGCAAAACCTCAGGCTGACCTGACGCAGTGCATTGCCCCTTGACCTTCCAGTGAGGGGAACCTTTATCAAGAGGTGAGATCACCTTTGAAAGGGCGCGCCATGTCTGCTGCCACCACCCATACCTTCGATGTCAGCGGCCTGTCCTGCGGGGCCTGCGCGGGCCGTGCGGAAAAGGCGTTGGCAGCGGTCGAAGGCGTCGTGCTTGCTCATGTGAACCTGTCCAACGCCACCGCGCGGGTAGAGGTTTCAGCCGACACTCCCCTTGATGCCCTACACGCGGCGGCGGATGCGGCGGGCTACCCGATTGCGGTGCGTGCCCAAGCGGGTGCGCGTGTGGCTGGAGAAGATCACACAGGTCTGGCGCGTCGATTTCTGATCGCAATGGCGCTGACACTGCCAGTAGTCGTTCTGGAAATGGGTGGACATCTTTTCCCCGCGTTCCACCATGCCATCGCCCGCAGCATCGGGTTGCAGACCAGTGGCCTGATCCAGTTTGCCCTGACGACCCTGGTCCTGGCATGGCCCGGCTTGGGGTTCTTCCAAACGGGCCTCAAGAGCTTTGCGCGCATGGCGCCTGACATGAACGCGCTGGTGGTGCTGGGCACCTCGGCGGCGTGGGGGTTCTCTACCCTGTCGCTGTTCGCGCCCTCCCTGTTGCCTGCGGGCACGGCGGCCCTCTATTTCGAAGCAGCGGCCGTCATTGTGACGCTGATCCTGTTGGGCCGCCTGCTGGAGGCCCGCGCCAAGGGCCGCACCGGAGAGGCGATCTCCAAGCTGATCAACCTTGCACCCAAAGAGGCCCGCATCACCCGCGATGGCACCGAACAACAGATCGCCGTGGCGGATATTCGCGTTGGCGACATGGTCCACGTCCGCCCCGGAGAGGCCGTGCCCGTAGACGGCACCCTGACCCACGGGCAAAGTTTCGTCGACGAGGCCATGTTCACCGGAGAGCCGATGCCCGTAGAGCGGACAGTCGGCATGGCCGTCAAGGCGGGCACGATCAACGGCACAGGGGCGTTCACCTTCCGCGCGGAAGCCGTGGGCGAGGATACAGCGCTTGCGCGGATCATCCAGATGGTCGAGGATGCCCAAGGTGCGCGTCTTCCCGTTCAGGATCTGGTCAACCGCATCACCTTGGTCTTTGTCCCGATCGTGATGGCAATTGCTGCGCTGACAGTGCTGACATGGCTGGCGTTCGGTCCTTCACCCGCGTTGGGATTGGCGCTGGTATCAGGTGTGGCAGTACTGATCATTGCTTGCCCCTGTGCGATGGGTCTGGCCACCCCGACCTCCATCATGGTGGGCACAGGGCGCGCGGCAGAGCGTGGTGTGTTGTTTCGCCAAGGCGACGCATTGCAGGCCTTGCAAGAAGTCGCTTGGGTGGCCTTTGACAAGACCGGCACCCTGACCGAGGGCAAACCCGCGCTGACAGATATCGCGCTGTCGGATGGCTTTGACGAAGCGGAGGTCTTGGGCCTCGTCGCCTCGGTAGAGGCACTGTCCGAACATCCCGTTGCCAGCGCAATTTGCGCTGCTGCGACGTCAAAGGGTGCTGCGCTTTCGGACGCAAAGCAATTCGCCTCACATACTGGTATGGGTGCCGAAGCGGTCATTGCAGAACGTCACGTTCTGGCAGGCACTGCCCGGCTGATGACCCGTGAAGGCATCGACCTTGGTGTGCATGCCGCGCAAGCAGACCTCTTTGCCAGCCAAATCAAAACGCCCGTCTTTGTGGCCATCGACGGGCAGATGGCCGGGGTGCTGGCAGTGTCCGACCCTGTAAAGCCACAGGCGGCAGAGGCTGTAACGCGCCTGACCCAAGCGGGCATCAACGTCGCGCTTATCAGTGGTGACACGCAGCAGGCCTCCGACGCGCTGGCCGCCAAACTGGGCATCCACCACGTCATCGCGGGCGTCTTGCCCGAAGGCAAAGTAGACGCATTGGCAGCCCTTCAGGCGCGCGGCAAGACGGCCTTTGTGGGGGACGGTATCAACGATGCCCCCGCCCTTGCGGCTGCGGATGTCGGCATTGCCATCGGCACAGGGACGGACGTGGCGATTGAAGCGGCGGACGTTGTGCTGATGTCGGGCGATCCGCGTGGCGCGTCAACCGCGTTGAACATCAGCCGCCAAACCATGCGGAACATTCGCCAGAACCTGTTCTGGGCCTTTGGATATAACGTGCTGTTGATCCCTGTGGCTGCGGGGCTCTTGTACCCTCTTTGGGGTCTGCAACTTTCGCCGATGCTGGCAGCGGGGGCGATGGCCTTGTCCAGCGTCTTTGTCTTAAGCAACGCGCTACGCCTGCGCTGGGCGGGGTAGACTGGATGAACATTTCCCAAGTTGCCAAACGGGCGGGCCTGCCTGCCAAGACGATCCGCTATTACGAAGACATCGGTCTTGTCCGCCCCGCACGTGGCGACAACGGCTACCGCAGTTTTTCCGATCAGGACGTCCACAAGCTGACATTCCTCAGCCGCGCTCGAGCCCTGGGCTTTTCCATTGAGGATTGCCGCCGCTTGCTGGCCTTGTGGGAGGACACAGACCGCGCCAGCAGCGATGTGCGCAGCCTTGCGCAAGAACATCTTTCGCGGATCGAGGCCAAGATCGCCGATCTAGCGGCCATGCGCGAAACGCTGTCCACGCTGGTTCAGGCCTGCCAAGGCAATGACCGTCCCGATTGTCCGATCCTGCGCAAACTGGGCAATACGCCTTAGCCTTTGTGGCCTTCGAAACAGCGCAGTTCGATGCCTGCTGTCTTGAGGGCATCACGCACAGAACCCGCGATCTGCACGGCCTCTGCGGTGTCCCCGTGCAAACAGATTGTGTCGATCTGTGTCGGGATATGCTTGCCGGATTCCGTGATGATCGCCCCCGCTTGCACCATATCGACCATGCGCTTGCCTGCCAGTGCCGCGTCGTGAATCACCGCGCCGGGCAGGGAGCGGTCCACCAGCGTTGCATCGTCGTTGTAAGCGCGGTCGGCGAATATCTCTCCGGCCCATGCGCAGCCCAGCTTGCGCACCGCGTCTTGCTGGGCGGTCGCGGCCAGCACCATGACGATCAGATCAGGCGCCACGCTTAGCGCGGCCTCGTAAAGGTCGTGGGCCAGGCCCTCGTCTTCTGACGACATGTTGGACAATGCACCATGCAGCTTGAGATGTCGCACTTCGGCGCCGACACTACGCGCCATGCCCACGCTTGCGGCCACTTGATATCTGATCTGGTTTTGCAGTGTCGCCCGCGGCACGTTCATGCGGTTCCGGCCAAAGCCTGCGATATCCATAAAGCCCGGATGCGCACCGATCCCTACGCCGTTCCCATGCGCCAAGGTCATCGTTGCCGCCATCACATCCGCATCGCCGGCATGTCCGCCACAAGCGATATTGGCAGAGGTGACAATCTTTAGCAGGGCGGCGTCATCGCCCATACTCCAGGGGCCAAAGCTCTCGCCCATATCGGCGTTCAGATCGACAAATGGCATGGTTCACGTATCCTTTGCGTAAGGGTCGGCATCAGCAGAGATGGCACCACTGATGAGTTGATAGCTTAGAAGGTCACCTATGTCCGCAGGGTTGCGTACGCGGGGTGCCGCGGCGCGCGGCAGGGCCTTGAGCATTGCCTCATGGCGGCGCTGGATCTCTATCGCGGCGTGCATATCGATGAAGGTAAACCGGATCGGTGCCCCCGCAGGGGCCTGCGCCACGCGCGGCAGATCGCAGGGGATCACTGTGCCGATCCGCGGGTAGCCGCCTGTGGTCTGGCACTCGCACATCAGCACAAAAGGCGCGCCATCGCCGGTCAGCTGGATGTCTCCGGGCACGGTGACTTCGGACACGATGCTTAGGGCGCCTTGGGTCGCGAACCCGTCGCCGTCCGGGTCCATGCGCACGCCCATGCGGTTGGCACGGGGGTCGCGGGCAAAGGCCGTTGCTTCGAACCGCGCCAGCACGTCCGCCGCAAAGGAGCTTGTCTGCATCGAAGACACGCAGCGCAACGTGCCGCCATCAAAGCGGCTGTCAGGTATCAGGCCCATTCCGATGTCTGTGCCTGCATCATCTCCGATGGGCACCGTATCGCCGGACTGCAAAGCCGCACCGATCCCTGCCCGCAGGTGAGTGGCGCGGGCGTTCATCACGGGTGCGGTGTTCACGCCGCCACCTAGGTGCAAATACCCGTAGCTGCCTGTCTGCGCACCACCGATGGTCAGTCGCGCGCCTGCGGGCAACAGATGGCTTGCGTTCCATGCCAAGGCTGTCCCGTCGATGTTTGTGGCCATCACCGCCCCTGTCAGTGCAATGCGTGTGTCACGGTCTGCGGTGAACACCCCGCCACTGCCTGCCATTTCAATCGCCGCCATGGTCGGAGATTGCCGCAACAGGGCAGCACCTTCGTGCAGGGCCGTCAGGTCCATGGCCCCTGCCACCGTCAGACCCTGGCTGCGATAGCCGGGGCGTCCGGCGTCTTGCACGCTAAGCTGCGGGCCGCCTGAAAGAATACGCAGCACGCTCATGACAACGCCTCGGACGTGGCACCACCTGCACCGGATGTGTCCTGGTCCTTGATCTTGAGCAGTTCAGCACGCGACACAGAGGGAAACGTCAGCTCATCGCCCGGGGACAGCGCAAAAGGGTCCTGTTGTGAGGGGCGAAAGTTCTCCCACGCGGTCTGTCCGATGTGGCGCCAGCCTGTGGGTGAATGGGTCGTAAAGATAATCAATTGCCGGATGGCGATCACCAGCGATCCGGGTGGCACTGAGGGCGTCAGCCCTTCTTGGCGGGGGATGTTCCAGGTCTCGCTTAACTCTCCCATGTAAGGCTGGCCAGGGGCAAAGCCGATGGTCAATACGCGCACACGGGCGCTGGACAGCTCTGCGATCGCGGTATCGGGATCGACGCCTGCCAATGCGGCGGCTTCCTCCAGTTGCGGGGCTAGGTCGGTGCCGTAGACGGTGGGGACGTGCCACAACGTGCGCCCCTCAGGCAGCGCCGCTTGCAGCCAGTCGCGGGTTCGCAGCAGTTCTTCCAGACGGTCCGTTATCGTGTCGATGGGCACGGCGGCCAGATCGACTTCGATGAATGTAGAGACGAGGGAGGTGGAAACCTCGACCACCTCGGGCCAGTCCTGTGCCGCGACAGCCGCGCGAAAGGCGAGAGCGGCGCGGTTGGCGGGCTCCTCCATCTTGTCGGCAAAGGTGACCAGCAGGCCTGAAAGGCCGACGGTGCGGATGCGTGGCAGGTCAGTCATCGCGCAAGGCCCAAGTGTAGAGGCGCGGCAGCAGCAGCGGGGTCAGATACATCGGCAGTTGCCAGCAGCCGATAAAGATCATCAGGGGTGCGATCACCTCCGGCGGAAGGGCAACAAGGAAGATCGCGATGTTCCGGTTGCCCGCGCCAATCGCCAACAGCCCCGCCACCGGACGCGCGGGCGTGCGGCGCAAGACCAGAAGTGTCAGCAGTTGCAGCCCGTAGCCAATTGCAAAGGCCAGTAGCCCCCAGCGCGCCACGGCCCAAGGGTCGGTCTTGAGGGCAGGTGTCAGGGCGGCCATCAGGCCAATCACGATGACCGAGAACGCCAGCACCGACAGCCCGTCGAGCGCCTTGATCTGACCTTCGGTAGGCGTAGGAAACAACCATGCCCGCAGGCCAAAGCCCACAGCCGCTGCAAGCACGATCACCACCAACAGGCGCAAGGCAGCCATGACCACGTCGCCCGCCGGACCAAGGTGCGGCAACAGCGCGAGGACCGGCAGTACCGTCAGGGGAAAGAGCGCGGTGCCCAGCACCAGCACCTGCATCATGCGCGCACCATCCAGCCGCATCATCAGCGCAAGATTGACGCTGCCCGTAATCGCAGGCGCGGCAGAGGTCAGCAGGATGGCCAGTGCGGCAGGCGTGTCCTGCACGCCGGCCCCCCAAAGCAGGGCGAAGAGCACCAAAGGGCCACCCATTTGCAGCACCAGTACCGCCGCCAGCCCCCAGCGCAGATCGCCCGCTGCAACACGCACAGCGCCTGCGCCAATGCGCAGGGCGGTGGTGGCCAGCAGAGCGGCCACCATATGGGGCAACCACGGCACCATCGCCGCCGCCAATTCCGGCAGCAGCAGACCGCCCGCCAGTCCCGCGATCAGGCAAAGCCGCGCATGGGTCGAGGCCAGCCATAGCAGGCGTTTGATCATGCCAGATCATCCCGCACGATGCTGCGGCAGCATGAAGGCATTGGGCATGAGTGGCGTCTCCGTTGATTCCCTTGGGGTTCCTGACAGTTTTGCACAAATGCGCAGTGCGTGTAACAAGCGTTGCCAAACGGCGGGCATTTGGTGCAGCGTTCTGTCAGCGCAGAACGAAAGGCACTGGCATGGCTTTGGATGAACCAGCACGACTTGGGATCTTGATGCTCGACAGCCGGTTCCCGCGTATCGCGGGCGACATCGGCAATCCGGTCACATGGCCGTTCCCGGTGAAATTTGCAGTCGTGCCCGGTGCGACACCGCAGGCTGTTGTCTGCGAGGATGTGGAGCCTTTTGTGCAAGCCTTCATCGCCGCAGGCAAAGACCTTGTTGCGCAGGGGTGCACGGGGATTGCAACGACTTGCGGTTTTCTTGCCTTGATCCGCCCGCGTCTTGCCAAGGAACTGGGCGTGCCAGTGGCCGCGTCCTCGCTTGAGCAGGCGCCGATGATCCTGCCTACGCTGGCGCCGGACCAGCGGATTGGCATCCTCACGATTTCTGCCCGTACGTTGAGCCCAGAGCACTTGGCAGTGGCAGGCGTGCCAGAAGGCACGCCCGTGCAAGGTGTGGATGACACAGGCTTTGCGCGGACTATTCTGGACAACGTGCCAGAACTGGATGTAGCACAGGCGCGGCGTGATATGGTGGCCAACGCTACCAAGCTGGTAACAGAGAACCCCGACGTGGGCGCGGTGCTGCTGGAATGCACCAACATGGTGCCCTATGCCGCTGACATTGCACGTGCCGTGAAACGTCCGGTCTATTCCGTTTCGACCTACTTGCGTTGGTTTCACGAGGCCTTGGCGCCAAGGACTTTCTAAAGGGGTTTGGTGGGCAGGATGCCCACCTTACGGGACCCGTCGCGGGTTCTGGTCTGTGTGGAACGGGGGAGGGCTTCAGGCCCACCGGACCAGAAGGACTTCAGGCGCGGGTGTCTTCCAGGATCAGGTCGCTGGCCTTTTCGCCAATCATGATCGCAGGTGCGTTGGTGTTGCCCGACACGATTTCCGGCATGATCGAGCAATCGGCAACCCGCAGGCCTTTGATACCATGTACTCGCAGCCGCGCATCCACAACGGAACCCTTGTCGGACCCCATTTTGCAGGTGCCTGTCGGGTGATAGATCGACGCGGTATTGTTGCGCGCCCAGTCCAGCGTTTGATCGTAGTCGTCCATCGGAAGATCGGGATTGGGGCGGAACTCCTCGGAGATCTTGGAGGTCAGAGGCGCGTTGCGCGCAATCCGGCGGGCGATGTTGACGCCTTCGACGATGGTGTCGCAATCGGTCTTTGTGGACAGGTAGTTGGGAATGATCTTGGGGTAGTCACGCGGTTTGGCCGAATTGAGACGAATCTCGCCTTTGCTTTCAGGGCGCAGCTGGCAGACCGACATGGTGAAGGCCGAGAACTTGTCGGCGCCTTTGCCGGGGTTTTCAGCGGACAAGGGCTGCACGTGGAACTGGATGTCAGGCGTGTCCAGATCTTCGCGGGTTTTGAGAAAACCCGTGGCAAGGCTGGCGGCCATCGTCATGGGCCCTGAGCGGAACATCATGTACTTGAGACCGATTTTGGCTTGACCAAAGAGGCTTGAGACTTCGTCATTCAGCGTCGGCTCGTGGGTTTTGTAGACCAGTCGCGCCTGCAGGTGGTCCTGCATGTTCTTGCCGACACCGGGCAAATCCTTATGCACTTTGATCCCGTGACCGGCCAGTTGATCCGCCTCCCCGATACCTGAAAGCATCAGCAGTTGAGGGGAGTTGATGGCCCCGCCGCACAGAATGATCTCGCGGTTTGCGCGTACGGTTTGTTCGGTGCCGGAGCGATCCGTGTAGACGACCGCCTTGGCGACACCGTCTTCGACAATCACGCGATCTACCTGTGCATGGGTCACGATCTCAAGGTTGTCACGCGCACGCGCCGGGTTCAGGTAGGCGACCGCAGCAGAGCACCGCCGACCGTTGCGCGAGGTAAGCTGGAAAAAGCCTACGCCTTCCTGATCGGCCCCGTTGTAGTCAGGGTTGAACTTGTAGCCGGCAGCTTGCGCGGCGGCCACCCAAGCGTCCGTGATCGGGCGCTGGATGCGCATGTTGGAAACCGACAACGGGCCTTGATCGCCATGGAATTCATCCGCACCCCGCTCGTTGTTTTCGGCGCGTTTGAACAAGGGTAGAACATCGTCCCATGCCCAGCCTTCGTTGCCCATCTGGCGCCAGCGATCGTAGTCTTGTGGCTGCCCCCGAACATACAACAACCCGTTAAGCGAAGAGGAGCCGCCCAGAACCTTGCCACGGGGCCATTCGATAGAGCGGCCATTGAGGCCCGGATCAGGCTCGGTTTTGTAGCACCAGTCGACGGTGGGATTGTGGATGGTCTTGAAGTAACCGACAGGGATATGGATCCACGGGTTCCAGTCACGGCCCCCCGCTTCGAGCAGAATCACCTTATTCTTGGGGTCGGCGCTTAGCCTGTTGGCAACGACGCAACCGGCCGAACCAGCCCCCACAACGATAAAATCAGCGTCCATATTGAAGTTTCCCTGACCTGCTTAAAGAAAAGTCTATACAGGTGACCGTTTTCATACTAGCCTTTTTTGAAACAAAAAGTCTCATTAATTGACAAAGCAACTCAAACGGGAGGAACCACATGAGTGTTCAAGATAAACTGAAGGGCATTTCGCGTCGCGACGTGTTCAAGCTGGCAGGCCAATACGGCATGTCATCCACACTGCTGGCCGCAGGGTCATTTGGCGGCGCGATGAGCCTTGCCAACTTGGCAGCGGCGGCTGAATCAACATACGAAAAGCGCTTTGCCAAGCCTGCAAAGCATACGCTCAAGTTTGGTGCCGCCGGCTTTAACGCCCGCAACCTGCTGATCGAGCGCGCTGGCGCGTTGGAATTCTCTCGTGATCTCGAGGCACGTACAGACGGTGAAATCCGCATCGAATTCATCGGCGACAACCAGATCTGTGGTCAGGTGTCCTGCGTCGAGAAGTGCCAGCAAGGCATCATCGACCTCTATGCCGCTTCCACCCAGAACTCTGCTGGTGGTGCGCCTTACCTGAACGTACTGGACTATGCGTACATGTTCCGTAACCGCGCGGACCAGTACCACTTCCTGTACTCACCGCTTTCCGGCCCAATGCTGCGCGAGCCATATGAGCGTCGCCACGGTCTGAAGCTGTTGTTCTCTCACGCTGAACTGCGTGGCATCCAGTTGGGTCTGGCATGGGAAGACAAGGACACAGTCACATCCGTTGAGCAACTGGCCGGCACCAAGAACCGCGTTACCGGTACACAGCTGGGTCGCATTGCGATGACAGCGATGAACCTGAACCCTGTTCCTGTTGCTTGGGAAGAGACGCTTGATGGTCTGAAGCAGGGCCTGATTGATGGCGCCGAGACATGGGCATCCGCCGTGGCCTACGCCAACATGTCGCCAGTGGTCTCGCAGTCGGTTCACCTGAACTTCTTCTGTGGTACAGAGGCGACAAACATGAACGCTTCCGTCTTTGATGGCCTGTCCGGCGATCTGCAGGACGCGGTTATGGAAAGCTCCTACTGGGCGCAGACACACGTTCAGGCGGCAAACGAAGCGGCGCTGGTTAACACTGTTGGTCAATCCGACCCACAGCTGCCCGGCACGATCTTTGCGCAAAACAACGTGCGCAATGCCTTCCTGTCCGACGCCGAAATCAAAAAGGCCGAGGAAATGTGTTCGCCAGAGTACCAACCACAGCTGTGGGAAGAATGGCGCGAGCGCCTCAATGGCTGGCAGGGTGGCGCAGACACCTATCAGGAGATCTACAACGAAGTGCGCACCAACACGCATACACTGGCTGAGAACGTGGAGCCACGTCGCTGGTGGAAAGGTTAATTCTGCACTAGACTACTTCAAGCCGGCCTCGTTTCGGGGCCGGCTTATTTGTTTGCAAGAGCGCGCAAAGCGCCGGATCAAAGAATACGAATGCTCTGGGAGGGGGACACGGGATGTCTATCTGGTCGGATGCTGTCACAATCGTGACGGCGACGCTAAGTGGCGATATTAATTTCAAAGTCACACAAGCCTACAGGTCGCCTGCGGCTTGGTACGTTTTTAGTATCGTGACGCTCATCGGCGCGGTGCTTTTCTATTTCCGCGAAAGGCTGGCAGAGCGCTTTGAAGCACGGCTGGGCCATTCCGTTACCAAGTTCACCCACCCGATCATTGCTCTGACGCTGTTCATTGGTCTACTGGCTGCATTCTTGCCGCAAGTAGCACAGGTGTTGTCCACGATCACCGGGGACAATCTGGGTCTCATTGTTGTGCTGATCCCCATCCTTTTGATGCTGACGGAACGCACACCTGAGCGCACGATTGTGATCTATTGCTATATCGTGATGGCGGCGATCATCTTTGTTGGCGTGATTCAGCGCTTTGTCTTTTCTGTGCAGGTGCCATGGTCGACGACCATTCCGCCGCTGCTGTTCATGGTCATGGCGTGGTATGGTGCGACGTTCAACGTGCGTTTGCGTACCCACCTCAGCTTTACCGAATTCCGCACCAAGTTCGGCCGCAAAGGCCAGCTGTTCTGGCTGACTTTCGACAACTTTCTGTGGATGCTGTTCTGCGTGATCGCGGTGACCACCACGTCACGGGTGACAGTAAACACCTATGACAACTTTGCGATTGTACTGGGCACGGACGACGTAATGCGCTGGTGGTTCCTTGTGACCATGCCGGTTTGCTTTACCCTTCTGGCGTCACGCGCCTTTGAGAATATCCTGGAAGACTTTGCCAGATACCGCAGCGGAGCGCCGCTGATCGAACAAGCCGTGATCGGGGGGGAGACCTGAAATGACTGATACAACATGGATCACCATTATCTCTCTTGTCGTGACGTTCCTGTTTATGATGGGCACACCGGTTCTTCTGATCATCTTCTACTGGGTGGTGGGCTGTTCGTTCGTGCTGAACCTGACGCTGGACAACACGGGCGCTGAATTGCTGAACGTGTTCAAAGACGGATTTGCCCTGATGGCGATGCCGCTCTTTATCCTGACGGGGGACCTGATCAACAAATCAGGGATCGCCAAACGACTGTCGGACTTTGCCTATGCCTGTCTTGGCTGGCTGCGGGGCGGTCTGGCGATGGCCTCCCTTGGTGCCTGCGGATTGTTCGCGGCGATCTCGGGGTCAAACTCGGCCACGACGGCGACCATCGGTTCGATGCTGCACCCTGAAATGGTCAAAGGCGGCTATGACGAGCGTTTCTCGGCGGCGACGGCTGCGGCAGGCGGCACCGTTGGTATCATCATCCCGCCATCGATCATCTTTATCGTTTATGGCTTCTTGATGAACCTGCCGATTTCGGACCTGTTCATTGCGGGCCTCGTGCCCGGATCCCTGATGGTTCTGGCCATGATGGTGATGTGTTTCATCGTCTGTACGATCAACGGTTGGGGCTACCTGATCAAGCTGTCGTTCAGCCGTGTCACGAAAACGGCCATCGGTGCGTGGCTGGGTTTCTTCGCCATTGGTCTGGTGCTTTGGGGCATCTACACCGGCAAGTTTTCCCCGACCGAAGCGGCGGGTGTGACGGTGGGCTTTTGTATCATCGTGGCGATGCTGAGCTATCCGGCAAACAAGCTGCTGGGCATGAGCCCCGACACGCCCATCGAGGAAAAGTCTGTCACCTCCATGTTCGTGGTCGAAGGGTTCACCTTGCGTGAAATCCCCTCCATCGTGGTGCGTTCCGCGCAGATTTCCGGCATTTTGGCGCCGCTTATTGCGGTTTCGGTTGTGATGCAGCAAATCCTGTCATTGCTGGGCGCGCAGGAAGTGATCGGCTCCTTTGTAACGAGCATGGGTGGGTATTACCCTGTTCTGTTCACGGCGATGGCGATTGTGTTTGTTGCAGGCATGATCCTTGAATCCCTGCCGGTCACGATCATCCTCGCGCCCATTCTGGCGCCCATCGCCCACTCTGTCGGCGTTGATCCGATCCAGTTTGCGGTGATCTTCCTTGTGGGTGCCTCCATCGGGTTTATCACGCCGCCCTACGGTCTGAACCTATACGTGGCATCTGGTGTGACAGGCGTGCCGTACTTCAGGCTGCTGCGCTATGCGACGATGTATCTGGTCAGTCTGGTGGCAGTCTGGTTCTGCGTGGCGATCTTCCCATCGCTCAGCAAGACATTGTTGCCCGGAGGCGGGATATATAATCTGCTTTCAGGCAGCGGCGCAGGCTGATAACAAGTGCGATCCGGCGGGCAGACTGATGTCGCGCCGGATCATACCGGAGACAATACTTCATGGCGGACGCAAGCGGCTCCGACAAAGCGATACCGACCAACCTGCGGCTGTTGCTGTTGTTGGAAGAGATTGCACGTGTCGGGGTGCCCATGACGCCTACAGCAGTGAACGAAGAACTCGGGTTGCCCAAGCCCACCATTCACCGCCTGTTCCGCCGCCTCGAGGAAGAGGGTTTCCTGCAGCGCGACATTGACGGGCGCAGTTATTCCGCAGGCCAGCGGTTGCGCAAGATGAGCGTCAATGTCCTGTCGTCATCGCGGCTGCGCACGGTGCGGCTGGCGGTGCTGAATGCCCTGACCGAAGACGTGGGCGAGACCTGCAATCTGGCCACACCCGACCGCGAAGGCATGGTTTATCTCGACCGTGTCGAGACGAAATGGCCGCTGCGCATCCAGTTTCCCGTAGGAACCACTGTGCCCTTCCATTGCACCGCCAGCGGCAAGATGTATCTGTCTACGCTCGCCCCGCACCTTCTTGCAAAATATCTGTCCGCTACCGCGTTGGATCAGCACACGCCGATGACCCTCACCGATCCGCAGGCCCTTCAGCAGGAACTGGAACTGACGCGGCAACAGGGGTTCTCTACAGACGCGGAAGAATTCATGGAAGGTATGGTCGCCATTGCCGTGCCCGTGCATGATGACCTTGGGCGGCTCATGTCGACCCTGTCGCTTCATGCACCCACACAGCGGATAACGCTTACTGGATTGCAAAATCATCTTGACCGGCTCAAGGCTGCGGCGGCTGACTTGTCAGAACTGATGCTGCGCTGAGCCGCGCAGCCAGCCGTCTTCGAATGCAACCTGCGAGACACCTGCAAGGCGGGTCATCCGGTGGATTTCGGCCTCGAACGCGCTTTGCCGTGCATCGCTCCATTTGACACCGGGTTCTGGCCAAAGGGCGCGCACCCGCAGCGTGTCTGCATCGCGGAACGCCTTCATATCCACGCGCCCCACCAGCCGTCCTCCCTGCAGGATCGGAAAGACGTAGTAGCCGTAGATGCGCTGTGGCTCCGGCACGAACATCTCGACGCGGTAGTCGAACCCGAACAGCAGCTTGGCCCGCTTGCGGTCCCGCAACGCGGGGTCAAAAGGGCTGAGGATGCGCAAACGATTGCTCGGCGCTTTGTCGATCGCAGCGTCCTGATCGATGCCGGGGCGGGCATAAGTAATCTTGGTGCTGCCATCCGCATTGGTGATTGTGATCTCCTCCAGCCGACCGGCTGCGCGCTCTGCCAGACACCATGCCTTTGCCTCCGCAGGAGAGACATGCGCCCAGAAGGCCGCCAGCTCGCCATGGGTGGCAAAACCCAACCGCTCCAGCGCCTGATCGCAGCACCAGTGAATGGTGGCCGCCACATCGGGTGCGTAGGTCGGATCATAAAGCTGTTGGTCCAGCACCCGCTCTGTCAGGTCATAGCGTTTCTTGAACCCGTCACGGCCCACCACAGTAAGCGCGCCACTGCGCCAAAGGTATTCAAGCGCTGTCTTGGACGGGTGCCAGTCCCACCACCCGCCAGAGCCGCGCTTTTCATCCTTGCCAACGTCGGATGAACAGCACGCTCCGTGATCGCGGATATGATCCAGCACGGTTTGAAACTGCGCCTCGAACCCGTCGCGACGGTCTTTGCTCCACCGCGCTTTCAGGCGCTGCGCGTCGCGTGTGCGGCGCAGGTGCCATTGCGGGTAGAATTCAAGCGGAATGACGGCGGCATCATGAGTCCAGTGCTCGAACAATTGCCTGTCGTTCTCGTAAACGGCCTTGAGCGCCTTTGGCCGGTAGCGTGGGCGGCGCGACCACAAGATCAGATCATGGGCGCGCGCCACGGTGTTGATACTGTCGAGCTGCACAAACCCCAGTTGCCGGATCACCTCCAGCAGGGCGTCGCCCTTTGCCTCGCCCTGTGGTGCGTCCGACAATAAATGCCGGTCCAGAAATATCCGCCGCGCTTGGGTGTTGGTGAGGGTCAGCGTGCCCATCAGCGCCGATGGCGGCGCAACGTATCGCCCAGTGACAGCGTCGGCGTGAGGGTGACTTGGCTGGGGACATCATCGGCAGGGGCATCCAATGTCTGGTTCAAGACCACCCGTGCAGCAGCCTGCCCGATCTCGGCGCGACAGGCGTCCATTGTGGCCAATTGCCTTGGCAAACCCTGCAACAATTCGACACCGTTGAACCCTGCCAAACCAATCTGTCCGGGAATGTCGATGCCTTGGTCCAGCAACCATAGCAGCCCGCCTGCACCGATCATGTCGTTGGAGTAATACAGGAAATCAAGGTCGGGCGAACGTTCCAGCATATCCTGCGTCATCTCGCGGCCCTTGGCCAATGCAGACCCGCCATCATAAAACGCGCGGTCTTCAATCTCGACCCCTGCCTTGGCAAGGCCTTCGGTGAACCCCTCAAAGCGTTTGCGTGCGCGGTGGTCCAGCGGCATCTTGGTGCCCATGAATCCGATCCGCTCGTATCCCTCCTTGAGGATCGCCTGCGCCATCTCGCGCCCTGCACGGCGGTGCGAAATACCGACCATCGCATCCACTGGCCGCCCGTCGGTGTCCATGATCTCCACAACTGGAATGCCCGCATTGCGCAGCATGGCGCGGGTCGCGTCCGAATGCTCGAGCCCCGCTATGATCACGCCGGAGGGCCGCCAGGACAGCATCTCGTAAAGGACACGCTCCTCCTTTTCCGGCAGATAGTCTGTCACGCCGACCACAGGCTGCAAAGGAGTGTCCTCCAGCACCTGATTGATGCCATTGAGCACCTCGGGGAACACCATATTGCTGAGCGATGGAATGATCACGGCCACCAGATTGACCCGCTGCGAGGCCAGCGAACCCGCGATCTGGTTCGGCACATACCCCAGTTCCTTGGCCGCCTTCAAAACCCGCTCTCGCGTCGCGGCAGAGACGTCCCCGCGGTTGCGCAAAACGCGGCTTACGGTCATTTCCGAGACACCACAGGCGTCAGAAACATCGCGAAGGGTCAGCGGGCGCTTGGGGGCAGTGGTCAATGAAGTCATCCTGATTACGTTTCGACACTCTGCGGGAACACGCGCCTACGTTCAAGGCATGCCCCATGGGATTCAACCCATGACAACTTCGCTTTGCTGGTTTATGCCCCTTTCGCACGGCCCCGTGGCTCAACTGGATAGAGCAGCCCCCTCCTAAGGGGCAGGTTGCAGGTTCGAATCCTGCCGGGGTCGCCAAAAGCGCCTGAAAAATATGACTTATTTTCAACTTGTTCTGCAGAAGCTTGCAGAAACGCCCGTTTCGTTTTCCGCCGAATTCTCCGAAAACGACCGAATTCTCGTACAAAACCTGTACAAAATTCGCACGTCCGTGCGGCTTTTGGGGCAATCTCAGGAGCTGGCGGGTTGCGAATACAGGCGCGGAACGGAAGTTCGGCAGCGCAACACGCAAGCAGATCATTATGTTTCTGGCCGACAAGGCGAGCGATGACGGTTCGGGCATCTGGTGTTCCAAGTGGAAGATCCAGCGCCACACAGAGCTCAGCGAGAGCACCGTCAAGCGC
>CALAIJ010000227.1 GCA_937923365.1 uncultured Sulfitobacter sp. | reverse complement strand
CTGGTGATGCACTGCGAACTTGTGACCGGGGGCGGCTGGAATGATCCGGCCATAGGTGCGCATCGCCTCGCCTGCGTCCCATTCAAAGAACTCGGCCCCGCGAATGACTTCCAGCCGCGCCTGTGGCAGCGGTTTGCCGTGCTCCATGGTGATGGCCTGCGCAATCTCTTCCTGACGCTCGCGCATCAGGCGCGCAGCCCTCAGAATGGTGTCGGCACGCCCCCGCGGGGCCGTGCGGCGCCAGATGTCAAAGCCCTTCACTGCGGCCTCCAGCGCATCATCCAGATCGCGAATGGACGCACAGGGCAGCCGTCCGATTTCTTCCTCTGTCGCGGGATTGACGACCGCCATATCACGGGCCGCTGTGCGCCATTCGCCTGCGATGAAAAGCTTGAGGTCTGGGTACATGGCAGCTGCTCCGGCTGAGGGTTGGTATCCGCCAAAGACTAGGCCATCGCAGCGGGCGGGGAAATAGCCAAGCTGGGGCGCGGATGTCAGATGGCGATGGGCTGCGTGATCTGGTCCAGTTTGGACAGAACGCTCATCGCGGCAAGGGCTGAACTGCGCGGATTGTCAGGCAAAGCGTTCCCTGTGATCTGGAACGTGAAACTGCCAAAGTCACCGCTGGCGGTCACCTTGTGGATGTTCTGGTCAATCGCAGGGTCCGCCACCAGAGAGACCTGTGTGGCGTCAAACCCGACCCCCGCCAAGGCAACGGCTGCAGCGACATTGGCATTCTTTGGATAGGCCAGTGCGGCGGCGCGGGCGCTGCCTTCGAAATGGGCTGTGGCGTTTTGCAGATTGGCCAGGTCCAGCAAATCCTCCGCCGGAGAGCCCCGCCATCCTTTGGGCGGTTTGCGCCCCACATATTCAACCCGTTCCAATGTGCCGACACGCGCAGCGCTTAAACAATCCAGCGCGCCGATGGCCCCACTGGCCAGATGCAGCCGTGCGGCACACTTGCGCGCCGCCGCATCAAGGGCCGTTGCAAGAGTATCATCCGCCAATGCGCCCAAAGAAAGGGTGATCACATCCATGCCGCGTGTCAGAATTGCGGGGCCGTGCGCGGCCAATGCCTGATGACCCGCACAGTCGATCATGACGCGCAGCCTATCAGGCAATTCCGCAACGGACCCGACATAGAGGTCCGGCTTTTCGGCCACACGTTCAGGGCGCATCAGAACAGCGGCTACCTTGTGGCCCCGCGCCGCCAAGGCCTGCGTCACATACTGCGCAATTGCGCCGTCTCCGATGATTCCGACGTTCATGCTTGCACCTTTGCCTCAGGCTTCTTTCGCCACTTGACGGATCGCCCTTTCGAGGACGTCAAACATCTGGTTGATCTGATCCGCCGTGATCACCAAAGGCGGCGACATGACACACATGTTGATCACAGGACGTAGCAGCAGACCTTGTTCCTGACAGCCCGCGTCGATCTTGGCGCCCAGCGCATAATCCGCCTCAAGCGAGCTATTCCTGTCGCCGTCGTATGAGCATTGCACGCAGCCCATCAGCCCCATGCCGCGTGCATCCACCACCAAGGGCAGGTCGGACAGGCCGCGCAGGCGTTCCTGGAACTGTGGCGTCATGGCGCGCACGTGATCCAGAATGCCTTCGCGCTCGATGATCTGCATACTGGCAAGCCCGGCGGCGGCACTTACCGGATGGCCTGAGTAGGTGAACCCGTTTGAGAAAGTCGCACCGCGCCCATCTTCGCCACTGACGTCTGCCATCAGACTATCAGAGAAGATCGCCGCCCCCATGGGTGAATACCCCGAGGTCAGGCCTTTGGCGCAGGTGATGATGTCAGGCTGGATACCGAACACATCCTTGGAGGAAAACCAGTGCCCCAGACGCCCGAAGGCGGTAACAACCTCGTCCGAGATATAGAGAACATCGTGCTTGTGGCAGACCTCGATACAGCGTTTGTGATAACCTTCGGGGGGCACGATCACGCCGCCAGAGGCCAGTACAGGTTCGGCGATAAAGGCCGCGACGTTTTCAGGGCCAAGCGCGTGAATGGCGTTCTCCAGATCAGCAATCTTCTCATCAAGGAAATCCGCGACGCTTTGCCCGTCCTGCCGCACCAGCGGGTTCACGTCGGGCAGAAAATGCGCAAGGCCATCGGGCTTGTCCAACCAAAGGCGGTCGCGCTCTTTCCCGCTGACGGCGGCGGCCAGATAGGTACTGCCGTGATAGGCCTTCTGGCGCGAGATGATCTTTTTCTTGGTAGGCTTGCCCAGCAGGTTGTTGCGAAAGTGAACAAAGCGGATGGCGGTATCCACCGCCGTGGAGCCCCCGGTGGTAAAGAACACATTGTTCAAATCCCCCGGTGCGCGTTTGGCAATCTCCCGGGCGAACTTTGTGGCGACGGTGTTGGTGTTGTTGAACGGGGAGAAATAGGCAAGCTGGCGCGCCTGATCCGCCATGGCATCGGCAATCTCGTCGCGGCCATAGCCCACTTGCACGCACCACATCCCCGCAGGGCCGTCCAGCAGCTTGGCACCTTTTTCGTTGGTGACATAGACGCCTTTGCTGCCCTCAACGAAAGTGCGGGTGTTCTGCCCCAGATCGTCCATCCCTTCCCACGGATGCATGAAGTGATCGTTATCCCAGTTGCGGGCGTCTGTGTTATCCATGGGTCGCTCCTTTTGAGAGGTTCAGGCGGTGACTTGCAAAGTCGAGATCACGCGTGCGGCAGCGGCTTTTCCGCTTAAGTATGCACCGTGCACGGTGGAATAGGTATCGGTCATTGTGGCCTCTCCAGCAAAGAAGACGCGGTCGTCCAACGTTTCGGCCAGCACCGCACGGGCGGGGGTGCCCCGCGGTCTAGCATAGCTGTAAGCCCCCAGTGTCAGGGCATTCGCGCGCCAGGCGGTTTCGCTTGTGCGCACCACCGATTTGGTCACATCCGCTCCAAAGATCGCGCGCAAGGCGGTCAGGCAATAGTCCGTGGCGGCCCCTGCCCCTTCGCGCTCCAACGCGTCGGCAAAGCGCCCTGCAACAAATCCCGTCGCCAAGGGGCTGCCAAAGAACCCGAACAGGATCGAACAGAACCCGTCATCCGTATCAAGATACTCGGCTGATTGTCCTTCGCGGGCCATGCGCCAGTCGGGTGCAAATTCGATGCCCACTTTGTTCAATGACCCGTTTGGCAACATCTCAAGCGCGTCTTGCTTGGCAGCGGGCAAAGGCGGATCAAAGGCAATGTGCCCGGCAGCCAACACGCCTGTCGAGACGGTCATGACCACGCAGCGCGCCGCTAGCACGCCTTGGTGGGTGGTGACCCTGACGCCTGCACCACGGTAATCGACCTTACTGGCCCGACAGTTCAGCTGCACAGGCACATCCGCATGCAAGGACTGTACAAAAGCGCCCAAGCCACCCGCGACCAGCCAATCGCCCGCAGCATCCGCG
>CALAIJ010000226.1 GCA_937923365.1 uncultured Sulfitobacter sp. | reverse complement strand
CGTGATGGGCTCGCTGATCGGCCTCTTTGCGCTGGCCCCGCTGATCTATGCGGGTGGGCGCGATTTTCTGGGTGTCTGGGAAAAGGGCAGCTTTTACTACGGGGATCTGAACTTGCCAAAATGGCCGGGGCGCATCCTGTTCGTGATCGGGCTTGCGGCCTGCTGGCTGCGCCTGCTTGAACTGGTAGTTCGCGACACGCGCACGATACTGCGCGGCGGCGAGGTCTCGGACGCGCAGCAACATGCGGGCGACCTTTTGAGCGAAAGCGAGGTGCGCTGATGGATCCCGCCACCATTGGTCTGATTGCTTTTGCCGCAGTTCTTGCCCTGCTGGCCTTGCGGGTGCCGATTGCGTTTACGCTGGCCAGCGTGGCGACAGTGGCCACGTTCTTTATCTACGCTTTCCGGTCGGGGAGCTTTGCGCCGGAACGCGCGATCAAGGCGACGACTTCGATGGTGCGGTCGAACTCCTTCGATCTGATCCACAGTTACGATCTGTCGATGATCCCGCTCTTTGTGGCGCTGGGCCATATCGCGTACCGCGCCGACATCACGACCAAGATTTACTATGCCGCGAAGGTCTGGCTGACCAGATTGCCCGGAGGCGTTGCCATGGCAAGCGTCATGGGCTGCGGCGGTTTTTCGGCGATCACGGGCAGTTCCATCGCCTGCGCCTCGACCATGGGCAAAATCTGCACGCCCGAGATGCTGCGCATGGGCTATGACCCGCGCCTTGCCACTGCATCTGTTGCGGCGGGGGGCACGCTGGGCTCGCTCATTCCGCCGTCGGTCTTGTTCATCATCTACGGCATTTTCACGGAGACCTCGATCTCGTCGCTATTCCTTGCTGGCGTCCTGCCGGGGTTGCTGACGCTGGCGGGGTTCATCCTTGTGATCGCGGTCTGGGTCTGGCGTTCGCCCGAAGTTGCCCCCGCAACCGACCAACGGTTCACGGCGTCAGAGCGGTTTCGTGCCGCATGGGAAAGCTGGCCTGCGGTTCTGCTGTTCGTGCTGATCATCGGCGGCATCTACGGCGGCATCTTTACCGCAACGGAGGCTGCGGCGGTCTGCGTTGTCTCGGCCACGCTCATCGGCTTTGCCCAACGCAAGTTGACCGTTTCCGGCCTTTGGGACGCGGTGAAAGAGACCTGTGTGCAGACCACCGCGATCTTCCTGATTGCGGCCAGTGCCAAGATTTTTGTGGCCTTTGTGGCGCTCACGGGTGTGGCCCCGATGGTGGTTGGTGTCGTGACGGATGCGCAGCTTAGCATTGTGGTACTGATGCTGTGCATTGCCTTGATCTATCTGCTGCTGGGCATGTTCCTTGATCCGATCGGCATCATGGTACTGACCCTGCCACTGATGATCCCGCTGGTGGAAAGCTATGACCTGAATCTGATCTGGTTCGGCGTCGTCGTGATCAAACTGCTGGAGATTGGTCTGATCACACCTCCTGTGGGTCTGAACGTCTTTGTGATTGCCAACGTGGTGGGCAAAGAGGCACCCATCGACAAGATTTTCGCGGGCATTGCGCGCTTTTTGTCGGTGGACATCATTGTGCTGATCCTGATCATGTCCTTTCCGATGATATCCCTCCTGATTCCGATGGCGGCACGATGAACGACCAGACCCGTAGTATCGACCCGCAGACTGGGGCCACTGACCGCAAGTTTGCCAACACGCTGGCACGGGGTCTGGGCGTGTTGCGGGCCTTTCGGGCCAGCGACAACGGATTGACCCACGCGGAGCTTGCGGAGCGCACCGGCCTGCCGAAACCCACGATTTCGCGGCTGACCTACACGCTGTGCGCGCTGGGCTATCTGAGCCATGCAGGGCGTAACGAGCGGTTTCAACTGGGGCCTGCTGCGGTGGCGTTAGGCTCGGTGGCGGCTCTGTCGATCAGTTTTGTGGAGCTTGCCTCGGAGGCCATGCAGCGCCTTGCGGACGATACGGGCACGCTGGCGCTGATTGCTGTGCGCGACGCGGACCGCATGTTGCTGGTCAAGACGTGGCGGCCTCAGGGCACCCATGCGCTTTGGCTGGAGCCGGGCTACCGCGTGCCGATCTTCGGGTCGTCCTCAGGTCAGGCGGTTCTGGCCTCGATGCCCGACGCGCGCTTTGACGCACTGGACCCCGATGCACAGATGGCGCAGTTTCGCGCAGACGGTTTTGACCAGCTCATTGGTCAGGGCTTTGTGGTGCCGCCTGTGCAGACGCGCTATTCAAGCACTGTCAGTGCGGTGTCCGTGCCCTACTTTGCAGGAGAGTTCGGCGAAAGCGTCGCCTTCACCTGCGGCGCGCTGCCCCGCGATCTGCCTGACGAGCGCATCATGGATAGCGTCGGCCCCGCCCTGCGTGACACCGTGCGCGCCCTTGAGACACAAACCGGACATGCCCCCGCGCTGACGCGGCGCGGATAATTCAGGAGAACCCCATGACCAGCCCCGTTTCCTACACCCGCCACGACGACATCGCCGTGCTGCGCATCGACAACCCTCCGGTGAACGCGCTGTCGCAAGCGGTGCGTCAAGGCCTGTCCGATGCGATGGACCGCGCCGAAGGTGACGCAGGCGTGAAGGCGGTGCTGATCGTGGGGGCAGGCCGCGCCTTTATCGCGGGCGCTGACATCAAGGAGTTCGGCAAACCTCTGACGCCGCCTTTCCTGCCCGATCTGTGCACGCGGATCGAAGCATCGCCCTTGCTGGTGGTGGCCTCCATGCACGGGGTCAGTCTGGGTGGCGGGCTTGAGATCGCGCTGGGCTGTCACTACCGCATCGCACAACCCACCGCGCGCGTGGGCCTGCCCGAAGTGCATCTGGGCCTGTTGCCCGGCGCAGGTGGTACCCAACGTTTGCCGCGTCTGATCGGGGCAGAAAAATCGGTGGAGCCGATCACATCAGGCCGACATATCAAAGCGGACGAGGCGCTGGCACTGGGCATCTTTGACCGCGTCACCGAAGGCGACACGCAAGAGGTCGGGTTGGCCTATACACGCACGCTGATTGACGACAGCGCGCCGCGCCGTCCGGTCAGCGAAATGCCAGCGCCTGACCCGCTTGACTGGGATGCCACCTATGATGCGGTCCTCAAGAAAGGTCGCGGACAAATCAGTCCCGCCATTGCCGTGCGCGCCATTCAGGCCGCAAGCGAACTGCCCTTTGCCGAGGGCATGAAGCACGAGCGCAAGCTGTTCATGGAGTTGATGGAAACAGACCAGCGCAAGGGCATGATCCACGCTTTCTTTAACGAACGTGCGGTCAGCAACCTGCCAGAGCTGAAAGGCGTGGAGCCGCGTGCGCTTCAGGCGATTGGCGTGATCGGCGGCGGCACCATGGGGGCGGGGATCGCCACGGCCGCACTGCTGTCGCGCCTGTCGGTTGTGATGATCGAAATGACGGATGACGCGGCAACGGCTGCCAAGGCGCGGATTGCAGGCAACCTTGCAGGTGCTTTGAAGCGTGGCAAGATCAGTCAGGACCAGCACGATGCGTTGCTGGGCAAGGCGCTGACGGTCTCCACCAGCTATGACGCACTAGGGGACGTAGATCTGGTGGTCGAGGCCGTGTTCGAGGACATGGCCGTCAAACGCGAGGTCTTTGGCAAACTGGACGCCGCCTGCAAACCGGGCTGCGTGCTGGCCACCAACACCTCCTATCTGGACGTGAACGAGATTGCCGCCGCCACTTCGCGCCCCGCGGATGTGATCGGGCTGCACTTTTTCTCGCCTGCGCATGTGATGAAACTGCTTGAGGTGGTTGTGGCCGATCAGACAGCACCTGATGTGGTGGCCACAGGCTTTGCGCTGGGCAAGATGCTGGGCAAAATCTCTGTCCGCGCGGGTGTCTGCGACGGCTTTATCGGCAACCGCATTCTGGCGACCTACCGCACGGCGGCAGACCACATGGTGCTGGACGGGGCCTCTCCCTACCAGATTGACAAGGCGCTCACGGACTTCGGCTTTGCCATGGGCCCCTTCGCGGTGGCCGATCTGGCCGGGCTGGACATTGGCTGGATGACGCGCAAGCGCAAGGCCCCCGACCGCCACCCAGATGAGCGCGTGCCCACGTATATCGACAAGCTGTGCGAGCAGGGGCACTTTGGCCAGAAGACCGGCGAAGGCTATTACGTCTATGAGGCGGGCAAGCGGGGTGGCACGCCCAATCCCAAGATCGCCCAGTTGATCGAGGCCGAGCAGAAAGAGCTGGGGATTACGCCACGTCCTTTCACCAACGAAGAGATTGTGCGCCGCTACATGTGTGCCATGGTGAACGAAGGTGCCCGCGTTCTTGAAGAAGGGATCGCACGGCGCCCTGCGGATATCGATATGACACTGCTCTTTGGCTACGGCTTTCCCCGCTATCGTGGAGGCCCGATGAAATGGGCCGACATCGAAGGTCTGGCCGGTGTGCTGGCAGATATTGAGACCTATGCCAAGGAAGACGCGCATTTCTGGCAACCTGCCAAGCTGCTGCGCGATCTGGTCGCTAAAGGCCACGACTTTGAGACACTGAATTAAGGACATCCCCATGAAACAAGCTGTCATCGTCTCCACTGCCCGCACGGGGCTTGCGAAATCCTTTCGGGGGTCCTTCAACATGACCCACGGGGCGGCCATGGGCGGCCACGCTGTAGAACACGCCGTTGCCCGCAGCGGGCTGGACCCTGCACGCATCGAAGACGTGTTGATGGGATGCGCCACGCCCGAAGGGGCGACAGGCGGCAACATCGCCCGTCAGATTGCCTTGCGCGCAGGCCTCCCTGTGACGGCCTCGGGGGTTACAGTGAACCGCTTTTGCTCCAGCGGGTTGCAGACCATTGCCATGGCCGCCAACGCCATCTGCATGGAGGGCGCAGGCCCCATGGTTGCCGGCGGGGTGGAAAGCATCTCCATGGTGCAGCCAACTGCCAAATCAGTGAAAGATGCGTGGCTGGAAGAGCACAAGCCAGACATCTACATGACCATGATCGAGACCGCTGACGTGGTCGCCAAACGCTACGGTCTTAGCCGCGAATATCAGGACGAATACGGCCTGATGTCGCAACAACGCATGGCCGCAGCACAAGAGGCGGACCTCTTTGCCCATGAAATCGTGCCGATGGAAACCACCATGGGCGTGCAGGACAAAGAGACCAAGGAAATCACCACCCACGCCGTGACTGTGGACCGCGACGAATGCAACCGGCCTTCCACAACGCTGGAGGGCCTCGCGGGTTTGCAGCCTGTGCGCGGCGAAGGGAACTTTATCACCGCAGGCAATGCCAGCCAGTTATCGGACGGTGCCGCTGCG
>CALAIJ010000225.1 GCA_937923365.1 uncultured Sulfitobacter sp. | reverse complement strand
TGGAGGTGGCGCGCGTCTCCGTCAAAGCCACCACGTCGGAACGGCTCGGCTTTACAGGTCGCGGCGAAGGTATCGCCTGCATGGCCACAGCAACATTGGTGAAAACATGACCCTTGCACGCATGATCGGCACATTGATGGGCACGGGCTATCTACGCCCTGCCCCCGGCACATGGGGCTCGCTTGTCGCGCTGCCTTGGGCGCTGTTGTTGCATGTGATTGGCGGCCTTCCGCTGCTGGCCCTTGGCGTTGTCGTGGCCTTTTTCAAAGGCTGGTGGGCCACGGCAAAAATGACCGCAGGCACCGACGATCACGACCCGTCCGAGATCGTTGTCGATGAACTTGTCGGCCAGTGGATCGCTCTTTTGCCGCTTAGCTATGCGGCATGGAGCATGGACATCAACATGCTACGGATGTGGCCCGGCTGGATTGCTGCCTTTGTGCTGTTCCGGCTGTTCGACATCTGGAAGCCCTGGCTGGTAGGCTGGGCAGACCGTCGCGGCGACGCCTTGGGCGTGATGCTGGACGATGTCATCGCCGGTGTCTTTGCGGCCATTGGCGTGTTGCTGCTGGCCGCGCTTTATCACGGGATCTAGGATGAGCCTGCCGCAAGACATCCTCGAGCGCGCAAAACAGGCAGGCGTGATGATCGCTTGCGCCGAAAGCTGCACAGGCGGCATGGTGGCCAGTGCCCTGACCGATCTGGCCGGATCATCCGCTGTCTTTGACCGCGGTTTCATCACCTATTCCAACGCCGCCAAACAGGCGATGTTAGGCGTCGGCGCCACAACGCTGAGCGCTCACGGTGCAGTGTCAGAGGCCGTCGCGGGCGAAATGGCCCAAGGCGCCTTGCGGCATTCGGATGCACAGCTTGCCGTCTCCATCACCGGCATCGCGGGGCCCGGCGGATCCGAGCATAAACCCGAGGGACGCGTTTGCTTTGGCCTTGCCAGCTCGTCCGGCACGCACGTTGAAACCTGTGATTTTGGCGCACTTGGTCGCGCCAAGGTCCGCCTTGCCGCACGGGACCACGCTTTGGGGCTCTTGGCGGGCGCGCTTTGTGAAATGCTTAAGAAGTAAGCGACAAGCGCGCCAAACCGCCCCAAATTTAGACAGATATGCAAATGCCCAAGTATTGGGCGCACCTGCACTTCCCAGTGCAGACGATCTGCGCAATCTGCTCTGAGCGATTTTTTACCAAACTGGAGAGCCTGATGAACGCCGCCGATACTGCGTGGATAATGACCGCCACCGCCCTTGTTTTGCTGATGACACTGCCGGGGCTTGCCTTGTTCTACGGCGGCCTTGTGCGGTCGCGCAACGTGTTGAGCGTCTTTATGCATTGTTATGCCATTGCCTGCTTGATGAGCGTGCTTTGGTTCTTTGTCGGCTATTCCATCGCCTTCGGCCCCGGCACCAGCGGCTTTTGGGGCGGCTTGGCCAAGGTGGGCCTTGCAGGCGTCACCGCCGACAGCCTAAGCGGCACCCTGCCCGAAATCCTGTTTTTTGCCTTCCAGATGACCTTTGCCATCATCACCCCTGCACTGATCGTCGGCGCCTACGTGGAGCGGATCAGCTTTGGCTTCATGCTGCTGTTCTCCGCGCTTTGGATGCTGCTGTGCTATGCGCCGGTGGTCCATTGGGTCTGGGGCGGCGGCATGCTGGCAGATGGCGGCATTTTCGGAGAGGTCGGCGTCAAGGACTTTGCAGGCGGCATTGTGGTGCATGAAACCGCTGGTCTGGCCGCTTTGGTGCTGGCCGTGATGCTGGGCGCACGCAAGAACCAGACAACCCCGCCGCACAACCCCGGTCTGGTGATGATCGGGGCCGCGCTGCTGTGGGTCGGCTGGTTCGGCTTTAACGGTGGGTCGCAACTGGCCGCTGACGGCGGGGCCGCGATGGCCATCACCGTCACCCATATCTCTGCCGCCACTGCATCCCTGACATGGGCCCTGTGGGAGCGGATCAAGTTCGGGAAATCCTCGCTTGTGGGCATTGTCACGGGCACAATTGCAGGTCTTGCGTCTATCACCCCTGCCTCTGGGTTTGTGGGGCCTTGGGCGGCCCTGCTGATCGGTGCGGTTGCGGGCATCCTGTGCCAGGAAGCCGTCGTACTGATCCGCAACAAGGTCAAGATTGATGACACGCTGGACGTCTTCGCCGTACACGGCGTGGGCGGCATTTTCGGCACCATCATGATTGCCGCATTGGGCGCAGGCTCATGGGTCGCGCAACTGGGATCGCTGGCAATCGTTGGCGTCTACACCGTGGGGATCACCGTCATCATTGCCCTTGTGTGCCGCACAATCCTACCCATGCGGGTGGACATGGAGACGGAGACAAACGGCCTTGATCTAGCCGTGCACGGCGAGCGGGCCTACGACATCACAAGCTGAGCCATGAATGCGCGCAGGTCGCCCCCTTGGGCGGCCTGCCACAACCCATCGGCGCGCGCGTCCCCGACCAAAGAGACCGCCTTGACCCCCAGCTTTTCTGCACGCATCTCAAGCGACAGCGGCTCAAGCAGGTCGTGGCGCAGGCGCCGCAGCCCGCCGTTGGCCATGGTGACGGACACTTCTGATAGGGTCTCCGCAATGCGTTCATCTTCAGAGACTCTGATCTTGTCGCGCAAGGCGCGCACCGCATTGTCTTTGCAAATAGCGTCAGTGTAGCTGGCTGTCGCGCCGGTATCGTGGCCCAGCAGGGCCATCGCAGCGGTCTGTTTATAGGAAAACTTGGCCTCGAGCCCTGTCTTCGGCGTCTCGATGTTGCACACGGACATCCAGCGCGGATGGGTGCGGATGTGAATGCCCGTGACCTCGCCGTCGTTCAGGCGTTGCGTGCCAATCGCCTCCAGCATGGCATGCAACCCGTGACAGCAGGCGTGGAATTTGTGGCTGATCGTGGTGATATGCCACTGGCCTTTGCCGGGCTTGACCTCTTCATCCGCGCTGTGGTGCGTCGCGCCAAATCCCAACGGGCCTGCCATACCGTCCGCCGCCGCCGTAAGGCCCGATTGCGCCCAAAGCGTTGCCTCTACCCCCGTGCGGGCCGCAAGCCCGGCATTGAGCGGCTTGCCCATGGTACCAAATTGCGCCTTCAGCCCGGACGCCATAGAGGCGCACAGCCCCAGCGCATGACGCACCTCTTTGGGATCAAGCCCCAGCAAGCGCGCGGTGCCCAAAGTGGCCCCGAAAGCCCCGGCCGTTGCGGTCTGGTGATAGCCGATCTGGTAGTGCCCACGCCCCAGCCACAGCCCTGTCAGGATCGACGCCTCCACCCCGATGGTGGCCGCCTCGACAACCTCGTTTAAAGGCGCGTCGACTTCTTCGGCCAAGGCCAGAACGGCGGGGATCACGGCGACCGACGGATGCCCGATATGGGCAAAGTGCGTATCGTCATAATCCAGCGCATGGCTCAGCGTGCCATTAAGCAAGGCGGCGGTGCCTGCAGGTGCCGTGGCCCCACCAAACACTGTGGCTGGCCCCTGCCCGCGTGCCAGTTGTGCGGCCACAAAGTCGGAAAAGTCAGGCTCGGTCGCCCCTGCAATCCCGCACGCAGCCCAGTCAAACAACGACAGGCGCATCATGATCTGCGCGTCCTGCGGCACCTCCGCGGAGGCAAACTTTACAAGCTGGTCAGTGATCGTCACGGCTAGGATCCGTACAAAGTGGCCGCGCGCTCTTCAAAAGCGCGCACGACCCGTTGCATCGCTTCGTTGAAGACCACACCGATGATGCCCTGCAAAATGCGGTTCTTGAACTCGAAATCGACAAAGAAATGCACGTTGCAACCACCTTCGACGTCTTCGAAGCCCCAAGTGGAGACCATTTTCTTGAACGGGCCATCAAGATATTCGGTCTCGATCTTTTTGGCCTCGGGCCACAGCACCACACGGCTGGTGAACCGTTCGCGAAACACTTTGAAGCTAATGACCAGATCGGCGTCCATCACGCGGTGATCGCCGCGGTCCTCATCGGATTTGATCCGTGCAGCCGCCGTCCACGGCAAAAACTCGGGATAGCGCGCCACATCGGCCACAAGATCGTACATCTGTTGGGCCGTATACGGCAGCAGTTTGATTTCGGAATGTGTCGGCATTGCTTTCCCGTCTGGCAAGGGTTAGCCATATCTCACTGCTCACGCGGCCAATTTCAAGTCAGTATTCCGAGGCTCTTCATGGATCATCCTGCTTACGTGATCGACGAAATGATCTCGGCCAAGTCGATTGCTGCGCGCATCGAAGAGCTGTGCCGCGAAATTCACGATGAGTTCGAAGACACCAACAAGCTGGTTGTCGTGGGCCTGTTGCGCGGGTCTTTCGTGTTTATTGCGGATCTTGTGCGCGAACTGGACCTGCCGATCGAGGTCGACTTCCTTGAGGCGTCCTCTTACGGCGACGCAATGGAAAGCAGCCGCGAGGTTCGGATCCTCAAGGACCTGCGCGGGGCGATCGAAGGGCGCGATGTGCTGCTGGTCGAGGATATCGTCGATACCGGCCACACATTGCACCACGTCACGCATCTGCTGCAGTCACGCGGACCTGCGCGGCTCAAGACCATTGCATTGCTGGACAAGCCCAGCCGCCGCGAAGTCGACATGAAAGCCGACTGGACAGGTTTCGAGATCCCCGACGAATTTGTCGTCGGCTACGGGATCGACTACGCCCAACGAAACCGCAACCTGCCGTTCATTGGCAAAGTCCGCTTTACATGAACCCGCTGTCGCTGTTGCGGATGGCCAAGTGGGCGCGCAAACCGCCTTCTGAGGCGCGTGTCAAACTGGTCATCGCCGTAGTAGTTCTGGCGCTTGCAATTGTCGGTATCGAGTGGATGGGCTGGTGGCCTGACTGGGCCACGGCAGAACCCATTCGCCGCCGATAACGCAGTCTTTACCGGAAAATTATTCACGCCCGTAAAAGCTGTGCTAGGCTAAGGTATTCCAAGGGAGATAGGTATGACAGGTTTCACCAAAACAATACTCGGCACAGGTCTTTGCGCGGCACTGATCGCCAGCGCGGGCTTTGCGGCCAGCCATTCCAGCGTCACCAACAAGGCCGTAGCCGCACGTCACGCACAAATGCAGATGATCGGCTATCACACCGGCGTTCTGGGCGCGATCGCCAAGGGCGAGATGGAATACGACAGCGCCATGGTTGACGCAGCCGCCACCAACCTGCGCGAGTTGGCCAAGCTTGACGGCACCACGATGTGGGTTGCGGGCACCGAACAGGGTGCCACGGACGGCTCTCGTGCCAAGGCCGAAATCTGGAGCGATGCGGCAGGCTTTGCCCAGAAGTTCACCGACCTTGAGAACGCCGCCTCTGCCATGATTGGTGCGGCGGATGCGGCGGCTGTTGGCGCGGCCATGGGCGGGATCGGCGGGTCCTGCAAAGGCTGCCATCAGGACTATCGCGGCCCCAAGTCCTGATCCTTGCGTAAACTTCTGCGCATAGGGTTCGTCTGCGCCGTGATCGGCGCGGGCGTTTTATGGTGGCTCAGCGCCCCTGACGACATCACGCGGCCCTATGCCGCAGATGTGACGCCGGACATCCAGGCAGGTGCTTTGGTCTTTGCCGCTGGCGGCTGTGCGTCCTGCCACGCCGCACCTGAGGCAAAAGGCGACGCCAAGCTGCACCTTGCAGGGGGGCTGGCCTTTGACAGTGATTTTGGCACGTTCTATGCCCCCAATATCTCCAGCGATGCGGCGGCAGGTATCGGCACTTGGACGCTAGAAGACTTTGCCCGCGCCGTGACCAAAGGCGTCTCACCGCAAGGCCGGCACTATTATCCCGCGTTCCCTTATACGGCCTATGCCCGCATGACGCCGCAGGATGTGGCGGACCTGCATGCCTATATGGCCACCCTGCCTGCGGATGCGACGCCCAGCAAACCCCATGATGTTGGCTTTCCCTTCAACATCCGCCGCAGTGTCGGTCTGTGGAAGTTCATGTTCTCGGATACCCGCGATGTGCTGACGGACGCGCAGACACCGCAAATTGCCAGAGGGCGCTATCTGGTCGAAGGGCTTAGCCATTGCGGTGAATGCCACACGCCGCGCAATGCGCTGGGGGCGCTGGACCGCAACGCATGGCTGAGCGGCGCGGCAAACCCGTCGGGCAAAGGCCGCATTCCGGGCATCACGCCTGCGCAACTGGATTGGTCAGAAGCCGATTTGATCGAATACCTCACGTCCGGCTTTACGCCTGACTACGATAGCGCGGGCGGCAAGATGGCAGATGTGGTGGCAAATCTTGCCCAATTGCCAGAGGCGGACCGCGCTGCGATTGCTGCCTACCTCAAGGCGCTACCCTGACGCGCGCGGCGGGCGGCCAGGATGGCCACCTTACTTTGGCAAAGTGGCGCTACGGCCCAAGCGGCGTGTCAGGCGATGCCAAGCTTCGCATGCCGTGCGGCGCGCAGGCGGGCAAAGTCATCCCCTGCGTGATAGGATGACCGCGTCAGCGGAGAGGCCGAAACCATCAGGAAACCTTTGCCGAAAGCCGCCTTTTCGTAGGCCGCAAACTCGTCAGGATGCACGAAGCGGTCCACCGCGTGGTGCTTGGGCGTGGGCTGCAAATACTGGCCGATGGTCAGAAAATCGATGTCTGCGGCGCGCATGTCTTCCATAACCTGCACGACGGACTGACGGTCTTCGCCCAAGCCGACCATGATACCGGATTTGGTGAACATGGATGGATCCAACTCCTTGACCCGCTGCAACAGGCGCAAGGAATGGAAATACCGCGCACCTGGGCGTACCTCGGGGTAAAGGCCGGGGACGGTCTCAAGGTTGTGGTTGAACACATCGGGGCGTGCGTCGACGACTTTTTCCAACGCCTCAGGCCCACAGCGGATGAAATCGGGCGTGAGGATTTCGATGGTGGTGTCGGGGCTGCGATGGCGGATGGCGCGAATCGTCTGGGCGAAATGCTCGGCCCCGCCATCCTTGATGTCATCGCGGTCCACAGACGTGATGACCACATGGTTCAATCCCAGCTTCTCGACGGCATCGGCGAC
>CALAIJ010000224.1 GCA_937923365.1 uncultured Sulfitobacter sp. | reverse complement strand
CGAGGGGCTTGCTGATCTTATCGAATCCGAAACTGAGGCGCAGCGCAAGCAGGCGCTGAATGTCTTGTCTGGTCGTTTGGGCGCCACGGTCGAGGAATGGCGCAGCAAACTGATCCGCGCCGCAGCGCTGTTGGAAGCGACAATCGATTTTGCTGATGAAGACGTGCCTGTGGATGTCTCCCCGGAAGTGATCGACCTTCTGGGTTCTGTTTCAAAGGCGCTCGCACGGGAAATTGCCGGCACGAAGGTTGCAGAACGTATTCGGATGGGATTTGAGGTGGCCATTGTCGGCGCCCCGAACACGGGAAAGTCCACGCTGCTGAACGCTTTGGCAGGACGTGACGCTGCGATTACGTCGTCCGTTGCGGGAACAACGCGGGATGTGATTGAGGTCCGTATGGACCTCGGAGGCCTGCCAGTGACTCTCCTGGACACTGCTGGTCTGCGCGAAACGGATGATGTGGTTGAAACAATGGGCGTCGCCCTTGCGATGGATCGTGCCCGGCGGGCGGATTTACGTGTGTTCCTGACAGAGCCGGGTGACGCTTTGCCGTTGGAACCCATTGCGGATGACATCGTCCTACGACCGAAGGGCGATCTGTTGCGCGACCCTGAAGGGGCCGTTTCGGGTAAGTCAGGCGCTGGCGTAGATGCCCTTGTTGCCTCAATCCAGACGAAACTGGCTCAGCGATCAGCATCGGCCGGGCTTGCGACACATGAAAGACACCGTGTCGCTATGACAAAAGCTCAGGCGTCATTGCAGGAAGCGGGTCGTTCGCTTGAGCTGGGTCCGGATCACTATGATCTGACCGCAGCGGAGTTGCGTTTCGCGATCCGAGCACTTGAAACATTGGTAGGTCGCATTGATGCGGAGAATCTGCTAGACGAAATCTTCTCTAGCTTTTGTCTGGGCAAGTAGCCTGTTTGAATGGAGTGTTTCACGTGAAACATTTTGACGTGATTGTCATTGGTGGTGGCCATGCGGGTGCCGAGGCGGCGCATGCAGCGGCGCGTATGGGTGCATCTACTGCGCTGGTGACGATGTCTTTGGATGGAATTGGCGTTATGTCCTGTAATCCGGCCATTGGCGGGTTGGGCAAAGGGCATCTTGTCCGCGAGATTGACGCGATGGATGGTGTTATGGCGCGGGTCGCGGACAAGGCGGGCATCCAATTCCGTCTGCTGAACCGTCGCAAGGGGCCTGCCGTACAGGGACCGCGCGCACAGGCGGACCGCAAGATCTACCGGACGGAGATGCTGAAAGAAACGCAGGCGCAAGAAAACCTCACCATCGTCGAAGGGGAAGTTATTGATTTCCTTATGGAAGCGGGGCGTATCACTGGTGTCGTCTTGGCGGATGGCGAGGCGTTGACTGCATCGTCAGTGATCCTGACTACCGGTACGTTTTTGCGCGGGATCATCCATATCGGAGATGTTCAAAAGTCGGGTGGACGGATGGGGGACAAGGCCTCCGTTCGGTTGGCTAAGCGAATTGATAGCTTTGAACTGCCGCTGGGACGTCTCAAGACCGGCACGCCCCCTCGGCTGGATGGCCGGACGATCAATTGGGATATATTGGATGTGCAGCCCGGTGACGATGACCCGGTGCTTTTTTCCTTCATGTCACAAAGCGTTATGGCCCCGCAGGTTGTCTGCGGCATCACCCACACCAATGAGGAAACTCACCGGATCATTCAGGAGAACCTGGGCCGCTCAGCCATGTATGGCGGGCATATCGACGGCGTCGGGCCCCGTTACTGCCCGTCGATCGAAGATAAAGTTGTCCGGTTTGCTGATAAAACGTCACATCAAGTCTTTCTTGAACCTGAAGGCGCTGATGATCACACCGTCTATCCGAATGGCATTTCCACATCGCTGCCTGTTGAGGTGCAAGAGGCCTATGTCCACTCCATCAAGGGGCTCGAAAACGCGGTTATCTTGCAGCCGGGCTACGCAATTGAATACGATTACGTTGATCCCAGAGCGCTAGATGCAACGCTCGCGGTGCGAGATGTGCCCGGATTATTCCTTGCCGGTCAGATCAACGGCACAACAGGATACGAAGAAGCTGCGGCGCAAGGTCTTGTCGCTGGGTTGAACGCGGCGTTGAGTGCAACGGGTCAGGATCCTGTTCATTTCAGCCGCTCAGAAAGCTACATCGGCGTGATGATTGACGATTTGACAACCCGCGGTGTGACAGAGCCCTATCGGATGTTCACCTCACGCGCTGAGTTCCGCCTTTCTTTGCGGGCTGACAATGCGGATCAGCGCCTGACGCCATTAGCAATTGAGCTTGGGTGTGTGTCAGCCAAGCGTGCGGCGCATTTTGAAGCTAAGCGGATCGCATTGCAGCAGGCAAACGCGCTGCTAAATGCGCAGTCATTTACGCCAAAAGAGGTTCAAAACGTCGGCATTGATATGAGTCAGGATGGAAATCGGCGCACACTTGCACAGATTTTGGCGTTTCCGAATGTTTCTTTCGAAGATTTGATCCCGCTGGAACCATCCTTAGATGATGTTTCAGAAGGCGTCCGGCGCCAGATGGAGAAAGACGCCCTTTATGC
>CALAIJ010000223.1 GCA_937923365.1 uncultured Sulfitobacter sp. | reverse complement strand
CCGCCTCGTAGCACAGCGACATGGACAACAGCATGTTGTGGGTGATCATCACTCCCTTGGGCTTGCCTGTGGTGCCGGAGGTATAAAAGAGCCACGCCAGATCATCAGGTGCACGGTGCACGATGCTGTCGATGGGGGCCGTTCCGAGCGCCTGCGCAAAGGCAGCTCCGGGCGTTGTCATCACCTTGCACGATACCCCGGCAGACGCCAGATCAGCGTCCAATCCTTCAGAGGCGAAAACCAGCTCGACGCCCGCATTTTCAAGAATATAGGCCGCCTCCTTGCCGTGCAGCTTGGCGTTGATCGGCACGATCACCCCGCCCGCCATCCAGACAGCGTAGAACACCACCAGATACTCGGGCACATTTTTCATGAAAATGGCGATACGGTCGCCGGGCTTCACGCCCTGCGCTTGCAGCCAACCGGCAATGCGCGCCGCATCCCCATGGAATGTCGCATAATCGGCAACCATCTCGCGGCCATGATACAAAGCCGGCGACGTCGGCGTCGCACACGCCCGCCGCACCAACCAATCGCTTAGGTTCATCTTGTCCCTCCGGTTCCCTGCACAGTGCCAAGGGGGGAGCCGAGGTTCAACTGTCACCTTTCCATACGTCAACCCTTGGCATATAAGCGAGCGAAACAAAGGCCCCCGAATGCGCCAGTCGCGTGAAATATCGAGGAAAATATGACCAAAAGCACCCATGAAACAGACGTCGCCTTTATCAAAGCACTGGCGGAACTGCTGAACGAGAACGACCTGACTGAGCTGCAGGTCAAGCGGGACTATGCCGAAGACGACAGCCTGAACGTGCGTGTCAGCCGCAAACCTCCGCAGCAGGTGATGGCGCAGGCCCAGCCCATGCAAATGGCCGCTGCTGCAGCCCCGGTGGCAGCCCCCGCAAGTGCACCCGCTGCGGCCCCTGCCGCCGATGCAGAAGCTGATCCGGCGTCGCATCCCGGGGCTGTGACCTCGCCCATGGTTGGCACGATCTACATGCAGGCCGAACCCGGTGCGCCTGCGTTCATCACGGTTGGTGCGACAATCAACGAAGGCGATACATTGCTTATTGTCGAGGCGATGAAGACCATGAACCATATTCCCGCCCCGAAATCCGGCACAGTCAAGCGCATCCTGGTGGGTGACGGCGACGCCGTCGAATTCGGCGCCCCCCTTGTGATCCTTGAATAAGGGTCTGACAATGTTCAACAAAATCCTTGTTGCCAACCGCGGAGAGATTGCCCTGCGTGTGATCCGTGCGGCCCGTGAAATGGGCATCGGCTCTGTCGCTGTACATTCGACTGCCGACAGTGACGCGATGCATGTGCGCATGGCCGACGAAAGTGTCTGCATTGGACCACCCTCTGCGACGGACTCTTACCTGTCGATCCCAGCAATCATCGCGGCTTGCGAGATTACAGGCGCCGAGGCCATCCACCCCGGCTACGGCTTCCTGTCCGAGAACGCCAATTTCGTGCAGATCATCCAGGATCACGGCCTGACCTTTATCGGACCCACGGCCGAGCATATCCGCGTCATGGGTGACAAGATCACCGCCAAGGAAACGATGAAAAAACTGGGGGTGCCCTGCGTGCCCGGCTCTGAGGGCGGTGTGGACTCCATTGCGGACGCCAAGAAACTTGGCGCCGAAATCGGCTATCCGGTCATCATCAAAGCCACGGCAGGTGGCGGCGGCAAGGGCATGAAAGTGGCCACCTCTGCGGATGATATGGAGAAAGCCTTTATGACCGCCCGCGCAGAAGGCAAATCCAACTTCGGCAACGACGAAGTCTACATTGAAAAATACCTGACAACGCCGCGCCACATCGAGATTCAGGTCTTTGGCGATGGCAAAGGCCGCGCCGTGCATCTGGGGGAACGCGACTGCTCGCTTCAGCGTCGCCACCAAAAGGTCTTCGAAGAAGCCCCCGGCCCTGCCATCAGCGAAGAAGAACGCGCGCGCATCGGCAAGGTTTGTGCCGATGCCATGGCCGATATCAACTACATCGGTGCGGGCACAATCGAATTCCTTTATGAGAACGGCGAGTTCTTTTTCATCGAAATGAACACCCGCCTGCAGGTGGAGCACCCTGTCACTGAAGGTATCTTTGACGTGGACCTCGTGCGCGAGCAAATCCGTGTGGCCGCTGGCCTGCCGATGGAGTTCACCCAAGAGAACCTCAAGATCAACGGCCATGCGATCGAAGTGCGTCTGAACGCAGAAAAACTGCCGAACTTCCGCCCCTCACCCGGGCGGATCAGCCAATACCACGCGCCGGGCGGGCTTGGCGTGCGGATGGATTCAGCGCTCTATGACGGTTATTCGATCCCGCCCTACTACGACAGCCTGATTGGCAAGTTGATCGTGCATGGGCGTGACCGCCCCGAAGCTTTGGCCCGTCTGGGCCGCGCCTTGGGCGAGCTAATCATCGACGGAATCGACACGACCGTGCCGCTGTTCCACGCGCTTCTGGCCGAAGAAGCCGTCCAGACCGGGGACTACAACATTCACTGGCTGGAGCACTGGCTGGAAACCAACATGGGCGATGCCTGATCCGCGATGGCCGATCTAACGCCGGAGATTTTGCTGCACGGCTACTCCATCGGCATCTTTCCCATGGCGGAAAATCGCCACGACACAGAGATTTTCTGGGTCGATCCCCGTCGCCGTGGTGTGATGCCTTTGAAGGGCTTTCACGCTTCGCGGTCCTTGCGCCGTGCCATGCGCCAGACCGCTTTCACCACAGCGATCAACCGTGATTTCGCCGGTGTGGTAGAAGCTTGTGCTGACCGCGTAGACACCTGGATCAACGCTGAAATATCCAGCCTTTACAATGTGCTGCACGATCGCGGCCACGCCCATTCGCTGGAGATCTACGAGGGTGATCTTCTGGTAGGCGGCGTTTACGGCGTCACGCTTGGCTCAGCTTTCTTTGGCGAAAGCATGTTCTCGCGCCGGACGAACGCGTCAAAGATGGCCCTGGCGGTGCTGGTCGATCATCTGAACACCGCGGGGTTCACACTATTTGATACCCAGTTCCTGACGGAGCATCTGGCCTCACTTGGCGGGCAGGAAATCACCCGCACCGCCTACCACGGTCAACTGGACCATGCGCTGGCCCGCACGGCGACATTTGCATCACGCCCGCCACCCGCAATAGATCAGGTTGTGCAGCGAATAATCCAGACGTCGTAGCGCGAATGCTCCATCGCCGACAGCGCGGGCGCCGAAGCAATCATCCAACCCGAAAAGACAGTGCCTTCGCGACCTTTTTCCGAGACTTCAAGGGCGGCATAGGCGTTGCCCGACGGGTTACCAGCGGGATAGCGGCAATCGTTCAGAACAATCTCAAGGTTGCCCAAACGTGCCATACTGCCCGTTGAAATCTCGATGTCTGTGGTCTGACCAGATGTCTTGTCCAGCGCACGCAACACGCCACCTGCCGCACTTGTGACAGATTGTGCTTGCGCCGTGCCTGCAAGAACAGCGAACAGGATCAGATACTTCCACATAAGCGGCCCCTGAAAAATACGCGTTACTCGGGCGTCCACGGCTCGTAATCGGAACGTTCAGCGGGGGCGGCTTGCCGAATGGAGCCTGCGGGCGCATAGGCCATTGCCGTACCAGTGAGGTTCTCGATGTGGGGCTTCTCCCACGCTTTCTTGACCAGTGGCTTGTCTGTGGGCGGCTCATCCCACGTGTGGTGCAGCCATCCGTGCCAATCGGGGCTGACGCGGCTTGCTTCCATGTCACCGTTGAAGATGACCCAGCGCTTGGAGTTATCAGCGTTGCGATAGTACAGGTTGCCCTGATCGTCTTCACCAACCTTTGTGCCCCGACGCCAAGTGAACAGTTGCGTGTTCAGCGTCTGACCATCCCACCAAGTGAATGCGCGAAAAATCGTGTTGAGAATGCCCACGTCCGGCCTTTCCATACTGCTTGAGGCGGTTATGCACCTTTGCGCCCTGCCCGTCCAGCAAGTGTTGCAGCAAAGACTCCCGCAAAGTGTCGAAATTCCGCCGAATGGCCTGCGCTCTTGGACTGTTAACCTCTCTGCGGGTATTGTCCCCAAAACGGAGACAATCACGATGGCGAGCAAAACCAAAGTCGCGGCGGAATGCCACGGTGTCAAAGTACCCGACAGCCCGATGATGACGCCCGAGCGGGCGGAGCGGATCAATGCTGCACGCTATGAAGGGCAAGAGATCGCAGGGGCACTCAGCGTTGTGCGCCCCGGCGATAACGTGCTGGAAATGGGCGCGGGTCTGGGACTGGTCGGCGCCATCACAGCCAAGAATGGCAAGACGGGCAAAGTGGTCTCTTTCGAGGCCAATCCGAACCTGATTGAACACGTGCAGGCGCTTTACAGACTGAACCGCCTTGGCACCAGGATCGAAGTGCGCAACGAGGTCCTGATCAGCGCGCCCAATGCGCCCACGTCGATGACGTTCCACATCCGCAATTCCTATCTTGGCTCTTCGCTGATCGATAGCGACACCCGTGCCACCAAACCTGTAGAGGTGCCCACAGCGTCATATGATGCCTTGCGGGCAGAGTTTGTTCCCGACGTGATCCTGATGGACATCGAAGGGGGGGAGCTGGATTTCCTGCGCCACGCGTCGCTTGAGGGTGTGCGGTCTATCGTGATCGAATTCCACCCCGGCGCATATGGCAAAGAGGGCATGCGCGAATGCAAATCCATCCTTGAAAAGGCGGGTTTTGAAAAAGTGCCGGAGCACAGCACGCGCCATGTCTGGACCTGCACCTGCGATACCACATTGCAGCCGCCCGCCCCAACGCAAGGCTGGTCCACCGAGATTGAAACACTCGACCGCGCAATCATTGTCCCCCCCAGCGAAGGCAAGCAAAGCTTTGTGCAAGAAGCTGGCGTGCTCTACGCATCCGGCAGCCATTGCAATGCCGGCGCATTGTGGCGCAATGGCCGCGCGTTGACCGTGGCCCCCGCCATGCCCGAAGGGCCTGTCAAAAAACGCAAAGGTACTTGGCTTTGGGGCGGTGTGCTTTGGATGCACTTCGGGCATTTCCTCGTGGAAAGCACCTCGCGGCTTTGGGCTCTGGATGCGCTGGATACCAAGGTGGACGGCATTCTCTTTATCCCGAAACGCCCGCGAAACGGCGCGGAAGTACTTGATTTTCAAAAGCAGTTTGTCTCCCTCATGGGCCATGACATCAAGGTAGAATGCGCCGATGCCCCCATGGAGGTGGAACGCCTGATCGTCCCCGGACAAGGTTTTGGCCTTGGCCAGATGATCCAGGGCACCGATGCCTTTCGCAAGTCCGTCGCTTTCAACTTTGCAAAGCAGATCAAACCTGACGGCCCAGAAAAGCTCTATATCAGCCGCAGCGGGCTGCCTGCGGGCCGCGGCAATCTGATCGGCGAGGCCGAGCTGGAGGCCCACCTGAGCGACCAAGGCTACATCATCTACCACCCCGAGAAACATGACCTGACCCACCAGATCGCCACCTATAAAGCCGCGCGTCAGATCATTGCTGCCGAAGGCTCCGCCTTGCATCTGGTGGC
>CALAIJ010000222.1 GCA_937923365.1 uncultured Sulfitobacter sp. | reverse complement strand
GACCCGCACGTCCTTAAAGCGGATGTGCATGTGCCCGTGCGGCGCATCATCATGGCCATAAACCTGCATGGGGCGCAGGATTTCAATGCCGTCGGTGGCCGCGTCGACCACAATCATCGACTGGCGTTTGTGTTTTGGCAGGTCGTCCCCGCCCGTTTTGACCATGACGATATAAACCTTGCAGCGCGGATCACCGGCCCCGCTTGCCCACCACTTTTCGCCGTTAAGCACATAGTCGTCGCCGTCGCGCACACACGACAGCGAGATATTCGTGGCGTCCGAACTGGCCACATCGGGTTCTGTCATCAGATAAGCAGAGCGGATTTCCCCTTCGAGAAGCGGCTTGAGCCATGTCTCCTTCATGGCGTCCGAGCCGTAGCGCTCAAAGACCTCCATGTTGCCAGTATCAGGTGCGGAGCAATTGAAAACCTCTGCCCCCAAGGGCGTCTTGCCCATCTGCTCGGCAAAGTAGGCGTATTCGACCGTGGACAGGCCAAAGCCCTTGTCACTGTCCGTCAGCCAGAAGTTCCACAGGCCTGCCGCTTTGGCTTTGGCTTTGAGCCCTTCGAGGATTTCCGCCTGCCGTTTTGTGTATTGCCAGCGGTCGCCCTTGCCGATCTCTTCGTGGTATTCTTTCTCCATCGGCACGACTTCGTCGCGGATCATCGCCTCCACGCGGTCCAGCAGTTCGCGGTTCTCGGCGCGCATCTCGAAGTTCATGGGACATCCTTTGGGTTGGGTAACGTGACAGCAGGGCTTTCCCCGCAGCGCCAGACTTGCTTAGAATGGCCAGGCTGTCCATGGGCCTTGAAGGGGGACGTTACGTGCATTCATACGACGCGCAGGAACTGCAAAGCTACTTGCAGGAAAATGTCGACGGCTTCGGGACTTTGGACGCCATCACCAAGTTCTCGGATGGGCAATCGAACCCAACCTACAAGCTGACCTCGGGTGTGCGCCACTATGTGCTGCGCGCCAAGCCGCCGGGCAAGCTGCTGAAGTCCGCCCACGCTGTGGACCGCGAATATCGCGTGATGCAGGCCTTGGCGGGCACCGACGTGGCCGTCCCGCGTGTGCTGCACCTGTCGCAAGACGCAAGCCCCATGGGCACGCAGTTCTTTGTGATGGACATGGTCGAGGGGCGCATCTTTTGGGACCCTGCCCTGCCCGAGCTGGACAAAGCCGCGCGCACCCGTGTCTATGACGCGATGAACGGCACCTTGGCCGCGCTGCATTCGGTGGATCCTGCGGCGGTGGGACTGGGCGACTACGGCAAGCCCGGCAATTATTTCGAACGGCAGGTCGGGCGCTGGTCCGGCCAGTACCGCGATGCGGAGACGGACAAGCTGCCCGATGCCGATTGGGTTATGGACTGGCTTGCCGCCAATATGGTTGCAGATGACGGCGCGTCCTCCATCGTGCATGGCGACTACCGCATCGACAATATGATCTTTGCGCCGGACGCGGAACAGGTTGCCGCCCTGCTGGATTGGGAATTGTCCACGCTGGGCCACCCGCTGGCGGATCTTGCCTATCAATGCATGCATTGGCGGCTGCCCCACGCCGGTCATTTTCGCGGCCTTGCAGGGGTGGACCGCGCTGAAACAGGCCTGCCCACCGAGGACGCCTACGTCGACCTTTACTGCGAGCGGCGTGGCATTGCGCGGCCTGACAACTGGACATTCTACGTCGTGTTTTCCTACTTCCGACTGCTGGCAATCTTACAAGGCGTGCTGAAACGGGGGTTGGACGGGAACGCCTCCAACCCGCGCGACAGCGATATGATGCGGCAGGTCATTGCGCTGATGGCGGCAGAGGCACGAAAGCTCGCCAATGGATAACCGGATCGAGTATTTCTATTCGGCCCATTCGGCCTATGCCTATCTGGGGGCATGGGAACTGGCGCGCATTGCCCGCGATACGGGATGGCAGGTGGTGCACCGCCCTGTTGATTTGAACCCTGTGATTGCAGCTACCAGCGGGGATGCCTTCGGGTCGCGCAGTGCGGCGCATAGCGACTATTTCTTTGGCCGCGACATGTTTCGTTGGGCGCAGTGGCGCGGGCTGCCCATGATCCGGCACAGGCCGACGTTTCATGACGAACCGCTGGTCCTGCCCAACGGGATGATCATTGCGGCGGGAGCGAATGCGGATGGATTAAGCCGCGCCATCTTGCAGGCGCACTGGCGCGATGACGCCAATATCGCGGATGCCGCAACGCTGGCGCGTCTGGCCGAAGAGGCGGGCCTTGACGGTGCCGCTTTGGTGGCCGACGCGAAGGGCTCCGCCGCTCAGGATCAGCACCGCGCCAACACCGATGAGGCGATTGCCCGTGGTGTCTTTGGCTCGCCCACCTATTTCGTGCGGGGCGACATGTTCTATGGCCAGGACCGCCTAGCCATGCTGGAACGCGCCATTACCACGCCCTTCGCCCCGTGACGCCCACGCTCAAGCAACTAGAGGCCTTTGTCCAGGTCGCCGATCTGGGCAGTTTTCGTCGTGCGGCAGCCATGCTGAACACCACCCAGCCCAATATCTCCGCCCGCATCAGCGCGCTGGAGGGTCTTCTGGACACCCACCTGATGACCCGCGACGCAGGGGCGGTGCGCCTGACCCCGATGGGAGAGACGCTTCTGGCCCACGCCCGTCAGGTGCTGCAAGCCGTGGACGGGATGATCGAGGCCACGGGCAATCCCGCCCTGACCCAAGGTGTGCTGCGCCTTGGCGTGACGGAGTTGATCGTTCACACGTGGCTGCCGGACTTCCTGCGCACCTTGCGCGCCACTGCCCCGAATGTGCTGGTGGAACTGACGGTGGATGTCTCGACCTCCCTCTCGGCAGGGCTGTTCGGGCGCACGCTGGATCTGACGTTCCAGAACGGGCCGTTCCAGCGCCGCTCCACAGGATTGGAACCGCTGGGAGACTACCCGTTGATCTGGGCCGCCAGTCCGCGTCTTGGGATCGCGCGCGACACACCTCTGAGCACGACCGACCTGACCGCCCATCCGATCCTGACCCATGCCCGCGGCACGTTGCCCTACGATCAACTGGCCGATCACATGCGCGGCACGGGCACGCCGCGGCTTGTACCCTCCAGCAACCTGTCGGCATGTCTGCAAATGACGCTGGACGGCTTTGGCATCGCCTGCCTGCCCCGCGTGATGGTGGCGCAAGCAATCACCGCGGGGGACCTGCACGAGCTGCCCTATGACTGGCGCCCCGACCCCCTGCGCTTTGCCGCACGGTTTGAGGCCGAACGCGCACCTGCTTTCCTGAAAGCTGCCGTAAAGATTGCCAGGACAATCGATAAAGATAATTGATCCTATGCATCCAAAAGAACAATTGGACGTGATCGAACGGGCGCGTTACCTCTGAGAGGATAAACGGGGGCTCATATGATCAAAGACAACTGGCGTCTTGGCGTGGACATTGGCGGTACGTTCACCGATGTCGTGCTGGAAAACGGCGATACGCAGTATTCCACCAAAGTGCTGACCACCTATGCCGCCCCGGAAAACGCCATCCTGGACGGGCTTGCGCAGGTCTGCGCCAAGGCAGGGATCGCGGCGGACAGGATTACGCAGATCATCCACGGCACGACCTTGGCCACCAATGCTTTGATCGAGCGGCGCGGCGCCAAGACGGCGCTGATCACCACCCAGGGCTTTCGCGATACCATCGAGATGCGCACCGAATCGCGGTTTGAGCAATATGACCTGAACCTGACGCTGCCCGAACCGCTGCTGCCGCGACAGCGCCGGTATACGTTGTCCGAACGTGTGGGCGCTGATGGTGGCGTGCTGATCCCGCTTGAGCGCGCGGATGTGGAGGCCTTGGCCGACCAACTGGCGCAGGCCGACTACACCAGCATCGCAGTAGGCTTTCTGCACAGCTACCTTAACCCCGCGCACGAACGGATGGTGCGCGATGTGCTTGAAGAACGTCTGCCCGAGGTGATGATCTCGCTTTCGTCTGACGTCAGCCCCCAGATGCGCGAATACGAGCGGTTCAACACCACCATCGCCAACGCCTATATCAAGCCGCTGATGAAGTCCTACCTCAGCCGCCTTGCCGATCGCCTGAAGGACTCAGGTGCCGATTGCCCGATCTTCCTGATGCATTCTGGTGGCGGGATTATCTCCATCGAAAGTGCGGCGGAATTCCCCGTTCGCCTTGTTGAGAGTGGCCCTGCGGGTGGCGCGGTTTTTGCGGCCACGCTGGCGGCGCGCTATGGCCTCGACAAAGTGCTCAGCTTTGACATGGGCGGCACCACGGCCAAGATTTGCCTGATCCAGAACCAGACGCCCAAGACGGCGCGGGTGTTCGAAGTGGCGCGATCCTATCGCTTCAAGAAAGGCTCTGGCATGCCCATTTCGATCCCTGTGATCGACATGGTCGAGATTGGTGCGGGCGGCGGATCACTGGCGCATGTGGACAGCCTGAACCAAATCCGCGTGGGGCCGGAAAGTGCGGGCTCCGAACCCGGACCCGCCTGCTATGGCCGTGGTGGCGAAAGGCCCGCTGTGACGGACGCGGACCTCATTCTGGGCAAGCTTGACCCAGACAATTTTGCGGGCGGGTCGATCCCCTTGCACAAAGATGCCTCGGCACAGGCGTTGCGTGCGCATTTGGGCGAAACGCTCGACATGGATGCGCAGACCGCCGCCTTTGGTCTGGCCGAAGTGGTGGACGAGAACATGGCCAACGCCGCCCGCGTACACGCCGTAGAAAATGGCGAGGACCTGTCCGAATATACCATGATCGCCTTTGGCGGCGCGGCCCCCCTGCACGCCGCTCGCCTGTGCGAAAAGCTGGGAGTGGCGCGCTGTCTGGTTCCGCAAGGGGCCGGCGTCGGCTCTGCCATCGGGTTCCTGCGTGCGCCTTTCAGCTTTGAAGCCAACCGCAGCGTTTACATGCGCTTGTCCGACTTCGACGCGCCTGTTGTGGCCGATTTGTTCGCCGCTTTGGAAGAGGAGGCCACCGCCTTTGTCAGGTCCTGCGACGCGGATGCCCCTATCGAGGCCGCGCATAAAGTCTATATGCGCTACGCCGGACAGGGCTGGGAAATCCCGATCACACTGACCCCTGCGCAAGCGGCCAAGCCTGATGTGCAGATTTTCCAAGAGCTGTTCGAGGCTGATTATGCCAAGCTCTTTGGCCGTGTGGTCGAAGGGATGGATGTGGAAATCACCGTCTGGTCCGTCAACGCAACAACGCCCGTTGCGCCCACGGCACCCGCCAAGCCGATGCAGTCAGGCCGCGCGGCCAGGGCCGCCGGCACCCGCGCGCTGTTCGATCCGGCGCTGGCAGCCGAAGCCAGCGCCCAGATCATCAACCGCAGCGACATGACTGCCGGACAAACCGCCCAAGGTCCCGCTGTCATTGTCGAGGACGAGACCAGCATCATCCTGCCCACCAGCCGCCACGCCATCGCCCAAGCGGACGGCACCATCGACATCACGGAGGTGTCCCGATGACCCCGTCAAACGTCGCCTACCAAGTCATGTGGAACCGCCTGATCTCGGTCGTGGAGGAACAGGCGCAGGCCCTTGTCCGCACCGCGTTTTCAACCTCTGTGCGCGAAGCGGGGGACCTGTCAGCAGGCGTCTATGACCCCGCAGGCCGGATGCTGGCGCAGGCGGTCACAGGCACGCCGGGGCACGTCAACGCCATGGCGGACGCCGTCGCCCATTTCATCCGCCGCATCGGGCGCGATAACATGTTCGAGGGCGACGTCTATATCACCAACGACCCTTGGGAAGGCACAGGCCACCTGCACGACATCACCATGGTCACGCCGTCGTTCAAGAACGGAATGCTGGTCGGTTTCTTTGCCTGCACTGCGCATATCGTCGACATTGGTGGGCGCGGGTTCGGGGCGGATGCGGCCAGCGTTTATGAGGAAGGCCTGTATATTCCGATCATGAAGTTCGCGGATCGCGGCACCGTCGATCCCACGCTGGTGGCCATTGTGCGCGGCAACGTGCGCGAACCCGACCAGTTGATCGGCGACATGTACGCACTGGCCACCTGTAACGAGATCGGCCACCGCCGCCTGATCGAGATGATGGAGGAATTCGCGCTGCCTGATCTGGATGGCATTGCAACCTTCATCCTCGACAATTCGCGCCGCGCCACGCTGGAGGCAATTGCCGCCTTGCCGCGCACTTCTGCCGAGGGATCTTTGACAGTCGACGGGTTCGATACGCCGATCACGCTTAAGGTCAAAGTAACGGTGCACGAAGATCGGATCGTGTCGGATTTCACGGGCACAAGCGGCTTGGACAAAAAGGGTATCAACTGCCCGCTGGTCTATACCAAAGCTTACGCCTGCTATGCGCTCAAGGTCGCCATTGCGCCGGAAATTCCGAACAACCACGCGTCACTGGCCCCGTTCGAGATTGCGGCAGAGGAAAACACCATCGTGCACGCGTTGCACCCCGCCCCCGTGGCCCTGCGCCACATCGTGGGGCATTTTGTCCCCGACGCGGTGTTCAATGCATTTGACCAGATCGTGCCCGGCCTTGTCCCTGCCGAAGGGGCGGGATGTCTGTGCAACTTTCAGGTCTCCATGCGGCCCCGTACGGATGCGCCCGCACCTGCCCATGCCCGCCGCTCCGAGGTGTTGACCTTCAACTCCGGCGGCTCTGGCGCGCGGCCCGGACATGACGGATTGAACGCAACGGCCTTTCCATCAGGCGTGATGACAATGCCCGTGGAGGCAACAGAACATGCAGGCCCCGTGATCATCTGGCGCAAGGAACTACGCCCTGACAGCGGCGGCGCAGGCCAGCGGCGTGGTGGCATGGGGCAACATATGGAAGTGGGCGCTACCGAAGGTCACGAGTTCGACTTCCAAGCCATGTTCGACCGCGTGGATCACCCTGCGCAGGGCCGTCATGGCGGCGGCAGCGGCGCGCCCACAACCATCGTGCGCAGCGACGGGGCCGCTATGCGTGGCAAAGGCAAACAATTCGTCCCGCATGGCGCGCGTGTTGTCTTGGCCTTTCCCGGTGGTGCGGGCTACGGACCTGCTGCTGACCGCGATCCGGCACTTGTGAAACGCGATCTGGCACGCGGGTATATCTCTGCCAAGGCTGCCGCTGCCGACTACAGGCTCAGCGACGCCGACATCAAAGCCGTGCAGGACGCCGTCCGCACCGCACAGGAGGAATGACAATGACCAAAGTAGCAATGATCACCGCAGGTGGCTCTGGCATGGGCGCTGACAGCGCGCGTGCACTTGCAGCAGACGGATACAAGGTCGCGATCCTTTCATCCTCCGGCAAGGGCGAGGCGCTGGCCAAGGAATTGGGAGGCGTGGGCGTCACGGGCTCCAACCAGTCAAACGAAGACCTGCAAAAGCTGGTGGATGCCGCGATGTCCCATTGGGGGCGCATTGACGTGCTGGTGAACTCTGCGGGTCACGGTCCGCGTGCAGCGGTACTTGAGTTGACGGACGAGGATTGGCACGCGGGGATGGACGTCTATTTCATGAACGTGGTGCGCCCGACCCGTCTGGTGACACCGATCATGCAGGCACAGGGCAAGGGCGCAATTGTGAACATCTCCACCTTTGCCGCGTTTGAGCCGGACCCCGTGTTCCCGACATCAGGGGTGTTTCGCGCAGGGCTTGCAGCGTTCACGAAACTTTTTGCCGACAAATACGCCGCTGAAAACATCCGCATGAACAATGTTCTGCCGGGTTTCATCGACAGTCTGCCGGAAAAGGAAGAGTTCCGCGCACGCGTTCCCATGGGCCGCTACGGCTCCAGCCGTGAAGAGATCGCGAGCGTCGTTGCTTTCTTGGCCTCGGACGGCGCAGGTTATATCACAGGTCAAAATTTGCGCGTGGATGGCGGCATCACGCGCGCGGTCTAGGGGGGACTGGCATGAAACACACTTCTTACGACGTGGTGATTGTGGGCGGGGCTATGTATGGCTCCGCTTTGTCGTGGTGGCTGACGCAAATGGACGGCTTTGACGGCAAGGTTCTGGTGGTGGAGCGTGATCCGACCTACGAGTTCTGCTCGACCTCGCATACGAATTCCTGCATCCGTCAACAGTTCTCAAACCGCACCAACATTCAAGTCAGCCAGTTCGGCGCAGAGTTCATCAACAATTTTCGCGACTTCATGGGCGGCGACACGGAAGTGCCGCATCTGCCGCTCCAAAGCTATGGCTACATGTATCTGGCCGACAATGCGGAATTCGCGGCCGATCTGAAGGACGCCCAGAAAATTCAGGCATCCCTCGGGGCGGGCACCAAGCATATGACCCGCGACGAGATCGCCGCTGACTACCCGTTCTACATGCTGGATGACATCGTCGCCGGAAACCACAACCTGGTGAACGAAGGCTACTTTGACGGAGGCACCATGTTTGACTGGTTCAAACGCATGGGCCGCCGCAATGGTGTGGAATACGTCGCCGACGAAGTGGTCGCGATGACGCTGAATAATGCGAAAACCGGAGTGGATTCTATCACTCTGAAGTCGGGCGCAGTGGTGTCCTGCGGCACTGTGGTGAATTGCTCCGGACCGCGCGCCAATGACACGGCCAACATGGCGGGCATCGACCTGCCCATTCGCCCTCGCAAACGCTATACGTTCATCTTTGATGCGGCCCATCCGCTGGACCGCGACCTGCCGCTGACGATTGATCCCTCGGGTGTGCATATGCGCTCGGAAGGCAAGTATTACCTCGCAGGCTGCCCACCGGATGTGGACCCGGACGTGGCCCCTGATGATTTCGGTTTTGACCATTCCTTGTGGATGGAAAAGGTCTGGCCCAT
>CALAIJ010000221.1 GCA_937923365.1 uncultured Sulfitobacter sp. | reverse complement strand
TTCGCCAACCCGCGCAACATGACGCCCTATGACTATACCGACAGCCCCCTGACCCGCCCTGACACGGATGACTGGCCGGATGCCCCTGCGATGGGGGCTGCCGCCCCGAACGCGCAGGTGGAAAATGGATTTGTCCTCGATCATATGGGCCCGGACTACACGCTTGTCGTGTTCGGCGATGCAACGGGCTTGCAGGTTCTGGAAGGGTTCCCGGTTCAAATCCTGCGGCAACCCGCCGCTGGGAATGCGGCAAAGGTCTATGGCGCGAAAGACGGCAGCGCCTACCTGATACGCCCCGATCTGTTTATCGCTGCGCGGTGGCACAAGGCATCTGGCGCGGACATCGCCGCAGAACTCAAAGTCCAGCTATCAGGCGGGAGGACCCCCACATGAGCACCCCAACCCTCGAGGATGTCTATACGCAGCTTGCTCTTGGTATTGACGCGCAAGGCCCTGAAAAATCAACGATGTTTCTGGCCAAAACCTGCCTGTTGCTGGCCGAAGAACTGAATGATCCCGCACGTGCTGTGGCCCTGATCAAGGCTGCACAGACGAACATGAAAGGCATGCGCCGCGACGGGTCCTAAGCGCTTACAGCTTGGCGTGTGATCCGTCACAAAGCGGCGCGTTGCCGGCATGTTTGCAGCCACAAAAGAACACCTTTTTGCTGGCAGGTGCTTCCCATTTGACGGGGGCAAACTCGCTGCCCTTGTGGCTCCCATCGCAGAACGGTTGATTGGCAGATTGCCCACAACTGCACCAGAAATAGGATTTCCCCTCCTCGACCTCGACCGGATACGGTGCCTTTTGGGCGATTTTGGGGGCGTCTGACATTATGCATTCCTTTGTTGCACTGGGCGCCTACAGCTTCTTGCGCGCGCTGTGGCAAGTCAAGGCGCTGGTCACGGCCGCCACGATCAGGTCTATTGAACGCATCTACAGCCCATAAGGATTTGCGCCATGCTTCGTGTTTTTGCCCTTTGCCTTGCCACGCTCTGCGCTTCGAGTGCGGCTGCACAATCGCTTGTCGGGAAATGGGATTGCCAAGGCCGCGATGGCCCCGGTGTGGCGATCCGGACCTTGCAGGAATATCGTGCGAACGGGCTGTTCTTCCATCGCGCAAATCTTGCGATTGGCGACACCCGCGGACGCATGGATGCCTCGCTTAGCTTGCGCGGATCGTGGTCGTTGAAACCCAATGTCATTGTCGAGAATATTCGCACAGCCAAGTTAACCAAACTGCTTCAGAACGGGAAGGACATCTCGCAAACGGCGATCGGCCGACGCATGTCACGCGATCTGCCTAAGCAATTGTTCGGGCCAACGGGGACCAGCAAGACGCGGATCAAGTTCACCGCGCCTGACCGTTTTGAGATCGTCGGGGGCACAATTCGCGGCATCTGTGCGCGGCACTGACTATTTGAGCTGACTGTCTTTTGATCCGCGGCGGTTGATCCCCCCGCGATGTTTGAACGCCGCGTCGCGTTCCGACACGCAGTCAATGCAGAGCTTCACCCCCGGCAATGCGCTGCGCCGCGCCTCTGGGATGGGTTCTTCGCATTCCGCACAATGGGTCAGGCTTTCGCCTACCGGAGCGCGGCGCGCTTTCATGCGCGCCAGCTCATCACTGATGGAGGCTTCGATCTGCTCTGACACAGCGCCGTCTTTTGCCCATCCGCCTGCCATTGATCATCCTCCGCCATAAAAAAACCCTGCCCGATCATGTGGGCAGGGTTGGTCACTCGTCAAGTCGGTGGGGGTCAGGCTGTCGCCATCATCCCCTTCTCTTTTGCCAGTTCACGCATGCGCTTTTGCAATTTTTCAAACGCGCGCACTTCAATCTGGCGGATGCGTTCGCGGCTGACATCGTATTGGGAAGACAGGTCCTCCAGCGTGATCGTCTCTTCGTTCAGACGGCGCTGGGTCAGAATGTCCTTCTCGCGATCATTGAGCACCTCCAAAGCCTCGGCCAGCATCTCGCGACGGGTTTCCAGCTCGTCACGGGCCTCATAGTCGCCCGCCTGATCGGCATCCTCGTCCTCAAGCCAGTCCTGCCATTGCATGGTGCCCTCGCCCTCACTGCCCACCTGAGCATTGAGCGATGCATCCCCCCCCGACATGCGCCGGTTCATGGAGATCACCTCGGCCTCCGTCACTCCCAGTTGGGTCGCGATGGTCTTGACATTCTCGGGGCGCAGATCGCCCTCTTCCAGCGCGCCAATCTTGTTCTTGGCCTTGCGCAGGTTGAAAAACAGCTTTTTCTGGCCCGAGGTCGTGCCCAGTTTCACCAAAGACCACGACCGCAGGATAAACTCCTGAATGCTCGCGCGGATCCACCACATGGCGTAGGTCGACAGGCGGAACCCCTTTTCGGGATCAAAGCGCTTGACCGCCTGCATCAGGCCCACATTCGCCTCCGAGATCACCTCGGCCTGTGGCAAACCGTAGCCGCGGTAACCCATAGCGATCTTGGCCGCCAGACGCAGGTGCGATGTCACCAGCTTGTGCGCAGCAGCACTGTCTTCCTTTTCCACCCAAGCCTTGGCGAGCATGTACTCTTCCTCAGGCTCAAGCAGGGGAAACTTGCGAATTTCCTGCATGTAGCGGTTCAGACCGCCTTCTGGTGTCGGTGCGGGCAGATTTGCATAATTTGCCATGGTAGTCCCTCCAGTCACCCGTCCATCACTTAGTTGATGTTTATGGGATTAACATAGATATGGTCGGCCCCGCCCCCTGTTTCAAGAGCGCGGTGTGCGGTTTAGCCGGAAATCGCTAACTTTCGGTAAACACTGCTGTGATCCAATGTTTCAGCCATGGCCCTGCAGCTGGTCCAACAACCCGGACATATCCTCGGGCAGCGGCGCTTCAAACCGCATCGCCTCGCCGCTGACAGGGTGGACAAAGCCCAAAACGGCTGCATGCAGCGCCTGCCGTGGAAAACCGCGCACGGCATCCGCGACGGCTTCGGGCAAGGCCGCCTTGGCCAGTTTGCGTTTTCCGCCATAGGTCGGATCGCCCACCAGTGAATGGCCCGCGTGGGTCATATGGACACGGATCTGATGCGTGCGGCCCGTTTCCAGCCAACATTCCATCAACGCCAGCACGGGCGGCGTACCAAATTGTGCAACCGTGCGCGCGCGTGTAACCGCATGGCGTCCGCCGTTGAACAAGACGGCCTGACGTTGCCTGTCGGTCTTGTGCCGCGCCAGTTGCGTGGTCAGTTTGAGGATATTGCCCGCCTCGAAAGACGCGCCTTTCACGCCCCGCAGACGGGGGTCATTGCCATCGGGCACCCCGTAGACCAGCGCGCGATAGTAGCGCTCGACCGTATGTTTCTCGAACTGCGCGGCCAGCCCATGATGGGCGGCATCCGACTTGGCAACAACCAGCAAGCCACTGGTTTCCTTGTCGATCCGGTGCACGATGCCGGGGCGCTTCATGCCGCCCACCCCTGACAGGCTGTCGCCACAGTGGGCCAGCAAAGCATTCACCAGCGTCCCCGACGGCGATCCGGGCGCGGGGTGCACAACCATGCCTGCGGGCTTGTTGATGACAATCAGATCGTCATCCTCGAAAATCACCTCCAACGGGATGTCTTCGGGCAGGATATGGCTTTCTTCGGCCTCTTCCACGGTGATTTCGATGTGGTCCAGCGCTTGCACCCGCGCGCGCGGATCAACCACCACCGCGTTCCCGACCTTTACCGCGCCTTGGGCAATCAGCTTGGCCATACGGGTGCGCGACAGGTTCGCGCCCTCTGGCACATCCCGCGCCAGCGCCTTATCAAGGCGCGAAGGCGGGTTTTCGCCAAGTGTGAACATGACAGAGCGGTGTGACATGGATGATCCCGATACCCAGATTGAGCCCGCCAACTTGCGGTTCTTGCGGCGCTTGGTAACAGTGCTGACCGCGGTGATGATTTGCGGGCTTTTAGTGATCATTGGTCTGTTTGTCACGCGCTTGGGCACCGCGACTGCGCCATTGGCTCTGCCGGACACGATTACGCTGCCGGATGGCACGACGGCACAGGCCTTCACCCAAGGCCGCGACTGGTACGCTGTGGTGACCCAGACGGATGACATCCTGATCTACGACCGCATGACAGGCACGCTCAGGCAAAGCATCCAAATCGACTGATCCCATATCACTTGGCCGCAAATATCCCGGGATTGTGAAGGGCTGGCCCTTCACGCAGGCATCGGCTGGACGATCCTCTTTGAGGTTGAGGCCTTTGGCGTCTGGATTGGCTACCGGGTTGGGCCGCGCCTTTGCTGCGCAAAGACTCTCACCCAACATGTTCAAGAAACTTTATTTTTGAAAATGGTACCGCCTCCCCGGCTTGAACGGGGGACCCCTGGTTCCACAAACCAGTGCTCTAACCAACTGAGCTAAGGCGGCACACGAGGGTGATTTAGCCAAGGCCTCCACAGATTGCAAGGCCCAAGCGCATGATCAAAGCGTGATCTTCCACGTCTGCTCTACAAGTCGCTGGCCAAAGGAAGTGACGGCTTTGCTCGCTGCCAATTCCCAGCCTGTCTTGGCATAAAGCGAACAGGCCGCCTGGTGGGATTCGTGCGTCCAAAGCTGCATTTGGCGATAGCCTGCCGCGCGCGCAAAGCCCATGCACTGCGCCAGCAACCGGCGCCCCAAGCCGCGCCCCCGCGCGTGCGGCGTCAGGAGGAACAACCGCAACTTGGCCGTGTCCGCGTCAAGCCGGACACAAAAGATGCAGCCAATACGTCGGCCTCCCGCCCATGCCACCCAACCGCGTTCGCACCGGGGATCGTGATCTGCAAGGAATGCGTCAGCGATTCGACCCACAAGGGGGCCGAAAGTGTCATCAAACCCTTCATCACGCGTATAAAGAAGCTGATGCTGTTCAACCAGCCAATCGCGGTCCTCGGGCTGAAATTGCACGATTTTGACGTCATCCATCCCCGCAGCCTGCCCCAGACCACTCTTGCCTTTCAAGTACCTCTCCGCTAGCCCTGCAGCCCTTGAACAGGAGGCACCCATGGGCATCAACACAGAGCGTGATATCGAAGCAAACCTGCAAATCGGCCCGACCGATACAGGCATGGTGCGTCTCTTTGTGGAAGGCGGCGGCGTTGAATTGCCAATGGATTTCACCCCTGAAGAAGCGGTCGAGATCGCCGAAGAGATTATGGCAGCGGTCAGCCGCGTGGGCGGCAAGAAGGCCTAAGCCCTTTTTCCTCAGGCCCAGTCTATCCCTAAACCGGGGTCGCGCAGGCTGTGCAGACGCCGCGCAGCATGGAACGCGAATTTACGCATCATGACTTTGCGTCTTGCGGCGGCCAGCTTGGTCTCGGGGGCCATGCGGATCACTTCGGCCCCGTAAGCGTCGGCGATGATCAGCCCCGTATCATCGGGCAGCAATTCGGTGGGAAAATCCGTATCAACGGCCCAAAAGAACCGGTCGGCCCACTCCAGATAGCCCTGCCACTTGCTGTCGGATGTAAAATCGGCACGGCTGGATTTACATTCAACCACCCAAATCTCGTCCCGCGGGCCCAGCGCCATCACATCGACGCGCAGGCCCCGCGTGGGCACCAGTTCTTCGACACTGGCAAAGCCCAGATCGGCCAAATGCCGCGCGACACCGCGTGCCAGCAGTTGACCGGGTTGCAGGACGGCGTCTTGCATGTGCAAATCACGAGAACTCATGCAGATAAGCATGAACATTTCGTGAACATTTGCAAGTGTGAATGCCTGTGGTGGCAATCACGCCACTTCTGACTATCTTGAAGGCCTATACATTCCGGGGGGATATCCGTGGACGACCAACAAAACCTGTCGCAGGCACAAGCCCGCGGCGTGCGCTACGCCCGTGAACTTGAGGGACACCTCAGCTGGCTTGATACCTTCTCTGGCACCGCTTTGGGGGTGCTGGCGGTGGCATCGGGCATCTACACCTATCTTGGGGTCTCGTCCTTGCTGGATGACACAGGTGCCATGTCGGCCTTGGCGGCCATCGCCTATTCCGTGGCGGTCTCTGTCGGCATTTTTGTGTTCTGGTCCTATATGTTACGGCTCTTTCCTGCTGTCCGCTCGGCCCGCGCCCGTGTCGGCCTTTTGGGCGCGATGGGGCTGGGATCACTGGCCATCGTCGCCATGTCCAGCTGGTTGAATGCCGCCGCCCTTGCGGGATCAGCGGCCGTAGAACAGCACCTCGCCAAAACCGTGCAAGACTACCAGGGATCGCTGGAGCGCGCGCATGAGATCGCCCTTTCCGCCCAAGGGCTGGAGCGCGATGTGGCCCGTGTGCGCCAGTCGTTCGAAGACCTCTCCGAGCAAGAAGCGACCGGCAACCTTTCGGGCCTTGCAGGGCGCGGCGCTGTCTTTCGCGTGTTGCGACAGAAATCCAGCGAACTGTCGGGGCTTGAGGCACAGATTGCCACCCAGACACCGCTGGTGAACGCCGCCTTTACCGAAGGCAACCAGATCCTCAGCCGAATGCGCGCTTTGACGGTGGAGCCCGGCCCTGTCGAGGCCCGCTCGGTCGAATTTTCCGAGCAAGCCGTGCGACTGGCAGGGCTGATTACCCAGCTTCGGCAGCTTTCAGTGGCCCCTTTGGTGCAGCGCGCTGCGCAAGACCTGTCGGCCTCCGTTGTTCTGCCTGAACTCGATGCGAACTCTGCCGAGAACCGCTCGGCCCAGGGGGCTACAATCACCGCCGTGCTGGAGGTTCTGGCCCAACGCGCCACCACGCTTGAACGGGCAGCAAATGCAGTGATTGCCCTGCCCGCCCCGACGGAGACAACTTACACGCCCATTTCAAGCGCGGATGCGGTGATCCTTTACGCCCGCAACTTTGTGCCGTCATGGGCGGGTGCGATCGCCATTGATCTGTTGCCTGC
>CALAIJ010000220.1 GCA_937923365.1 uncultured Sulfitobacter sp. | reverse complement strand
CCCCAGACCGCTACTGCATCGCCATCCTTGGGCAACCCCAGATGCAGCGAATAGCCCGACAGGTGCAGGATGCGCCGCACACGTGTTTGGGTCAGAAAACCGCCGTTATAAACGAAAAGCCGCCGGGCCTTTTCAGGTCCGGCGACGGGGGTGTCATAGATTTCAGGCCCAAGGCCCATGCGCATTAGCCGCCTGATGCCAAGGTAGACAGACCAGAGGCGGAGCTCGCAGTGCCTGTGATGGCGGAAATGACCTTGTTCCACTGTGTGAATGGCGCTTCGGTCACATAAAGCGTATCGCGGTCGCGGATCACAAAGTCACGGGCCATGAACATGCCGTTGGGTTGCGTGAGGTCAAGCACATAGACCATGCGCTGCACCCCTTCGAGGTCCGTGCGGCCCAGAACCTGTTCGGCAATCGCCTCGGGCTCATTTCGGAACACAAAGACGCCTGTGGGGTCAGCGGTGCTTGCGTTCAGGCCGCCCACTTGTGCGATCCCCTCCAAAGCGGAGAGGTTTTGCGTCTCGAATGGCACCTGTGCCTGGCCACCTGTGGCGCCAAGGGCGGTGAAAGACCGCGTGTCCTGTTCCACCAAAATCTGGTCACCGCCGCGCAGGGCGATGTCCAGATGGGGGTTTTGGTAAAGGTCCTGGAACCAGATTTTATCGCGCATTTTGCCGCGCACGACCGTAATCTGTGCAATCTCGGGTTCAATGGTCACGCCACCTGCGCGCGCCAGCATGGAGGCCAGCGTGCGGGTCGGACGTTCAATCGGGTAGACGCCTTGGGCACCAATGGAGCCCACCAGCGACACGGTAGAGCCGTCACCCGCCGCGCGGCGGACCTCAACCTGTGGATCAGGGGTTTGTTCGCCCAGTTTGTTGGTGATGATGCGGCGGATGGCCTCTGGCGTGTTGCCCGCAGCCTTGATCCGGCCCGCATAAGGGATAAAGATGAAGCCCTTGCCGTCGACCTGCACTTCTTCCAGCACAGTGGCGGGGGCACCTTCGACGCCCAGCAAAGGATCGTCCACGTTTTCATAGACCGTGATGCCCAGCACGTCACCCGGACGGATCGTGTCAGAGCCCAATTGGCCTGCGTTCAAAAAGGCTTTCGAAAAGCCAAGGGCAGGGGTCACGGCGGTTGCACGGGTCACGCGGTCATTGACCGACACCACAAAGGCGTCACCTTCGCGCTGGACCGATCCTGCAAAAATCTGACGCTTGTTCGGACCTACCTGCGGCAAGCCACAAGAGGAAATAACGGCCAAAGCCGCGACTGCTGCGATGGGACGCGCCCACCGGAATACTACGGATTTCACTGCACGGTCTCCTCGACCTATTCAACTCTGCCTCAAAATTCATCGGTATTTTTCCGACGTAATTGAGGTCACGTTACGCGAGGTCTGTGAGAAAATCCAGTGGTTTGGCGTGTGATGCTCAGGTAACGAGGCGCAACTGTTGCCTTGGGGCCGCGGTACCCTGTTCCAGTGCATCGTAGGGATCTTCCGCCGAGAGCATCATGTCCACCACCTGGCGCAGCAGTTGGCGGCGCCCACGGGCAGCATAAAAACCACCCGGAATTTGAGAAGTTTCAAGCAGATAACGGCGGTAGTCCTTGTAGGCACGGTTATCAGGGCGCGATGCCAGACCAAAAAACTCCGCCAAGGGCTGTTCCGAGACGAACTCGGGCTTGGCATAGACCGCAGACCCGAACACCTTAAGCGGAATACCGCGCCAGAGCACCTGTTGCCCGGCGGTAGAGTTCACCGTCACAGCCGTGCGCGCATCGTTCAAAAGCTGCGCCAGTTTGCCGCCGCGCACATAGTGGACACGGTCCGCCACGCCCTTTTCGCGGGCAAGGCGCTTGATGTCGCGGCGCACAGGCACGCGGCCATCCTCCAGCGGGTGGGCCTTGACCACCAGATGGTGGTGCTTGGGCGCGCCATTGGCGAACCCGTCGATCACAAGCTCCAGAAAGTCGGTCATCGTCTCAAAAGGAGAGTGCATCTGGAAAGAACTGTCGTGTTCCAGTTGCAGCAAGGCCAGATGGTAAGGAAAGCCCCCCAACCGGATGCGCAGTGTCGATTGCAAGCGGTCAATGGCAAGCGCCGGCATCAACACCAGACGCTTCAGGTAAAGCTGGAATTCCTTGGTCACGGGCAAGCTTCGATGCGGCCGAAAATTGCGGTAGTCGCCGTTCCGGAACATCACAAACCAATGATAAAGCGCGCCGTAAAAGATGTGGTGGCGCATATCACCCCAATGACCCGGGGGCAGGGGTGCTTCCATATCTGAATTGGCCAAAGCCTCCTGCATCTGCTGGATCGACATGTCCATCAAACGGGAATTGCCATTGGTGCCGCCGCGCTCATAGGTCACCCAATAGGGCCGCATGTAGCCTTCTTCGAAGACATGCACCGTGATGCCCGCCGCTTTCGCCTGAGCGACCGCTTCGGCGTGGATCGGCCGCGTGTCGCCGTAAAGCACGATGTCGGTCACTGATTTCTCATCCACCAGTGTCGCAAAGGTTGCCGCCCAGTCCGCCGCCTTGCCACGGAAAGGAATGTAGCTGGCAGGGTGGAACCAGAATGCACGGTCGCCCGCGTTAAAACCCACACGCCATACATCTGCGCCCGCAAACCGGAGCATCTTGCCCAGACGGTTAAAAAAGGGCCCATGAGGCCCCTGCAGGAACAAAAATACCCGTTTATCGGGAGATTGCATGGCGTTGGCGGTCCTTTTGCATGGTTTCACCCTGTTATGGCCTGAAAAGCGGGCGAAAATGTGACAGCGCGTCCCCTTGTCAGAGCGCAGGTTGGGCGGTACCTCCTCACATAACATAGCAAAAGGTTTCATAATGTTTACGGGGATAATCACCGATCTGGGCACCGTCACCGCACTTGAGCAGCAAGGCGATCTGCGCGCGCGCATTACCTGCGGCTATGACACCAGCGGGATCGACATGGGGGCCTCTATTGCCAGTGACGGCGTGTGCCTCACGGTCGTCGGGTTGGGGGACGACTGGTACGAGGTCCAGATCAGCGCCGAGACGGTGCAGAAAACCAATATCGCCGCATGGTCCGTCGGCAAGCGCGTCAACCTTGAGCGGGCCTTACGCGTCGGCGATGAATTAGGCGGGCATATCGTGTCCGGTCATGTGGACGGGGTTGCCGAAGTCATTGCCATGCAGGACGAGGGCGATAGCACGCGCGTTACCTTGCGCGCGCCGGAAGCTTTGGCGCGGTTCATTGCCCCCAAGGGGTCTGTTGCCCTCAATGGTACTTCGCTGACGGTGAATGACGTGGATGGCTGCACCTTTGGCATCAACTTCATTCCCCACACCAAGGAGGTCACCACTTGGGGGGATGTGGTCGTTGGCGACCGGATCAATCTGGAGATCGACACGCTTGCGCGCTATGTGGCGCGGCTGGCCGAAATGTCCTGAAGGATTTGCGTCCCGCCCGGCGCCAGCCGGGCATCGCCCTCCCTCCCCCAGGAGGGCGATTTTGCAACGTTCGATCCCGGCAACACCCGCTCCGTCAGGCGCAGGCGTCCGGTCCGCCAATTCCGTGTCATCGCCCCCCAGCGAGGGCGATGCCCGGCTGGCGCGCTGATGTTGCGTTTGGCGTATAGGTCTCTGGCCTTCGCCCGCCCCCTCGGGTATCACGCGGCAAAACCATTTGGATGCGCCTCATGAGCTTTGAAAAACCAGGACCGGTCGAGGAAGGCCTTTCCTCAGCCATCGCCCCCATCAAGGACATCATTGCCGATGCGAAAGCGGGCAAGATGTTCATTCTGGTCGACCACGAGGACCGTGAGAACGAAGGTGATCTGGTGATCCCCGCGCAGTTTGCGGATGCGGATGCCATCAACTTTATGGCGACCCACGGGCGCGGGCTGATCTGTCTGCCGATGACTTCCCAAAGGATCGATCATCTGGGGCTGCCGATGATGGCGGTCAACAATTCTTCGCGTCATGAGACTGCCTTCACCGTCAGCATCGAGGCGCGCGAAGGGGTCAGCACAGGCATCTCGGCCGCAGACCGCGCATTGACGGTGGCCACGGCCATTGACCCGCAATCAGGCGAGGCGGATATCGCCACGCCGGGGCATGTGTTTCCCTTGCGCGCCCGTGACGGGGGCGTGCTGGTGCGCGCAGGCCATACGGAGGCCGCCGTCGACATCAGCCGCCTGGCAGGGCTGCACCCCAGCGGGGTCATCTGCGAGATCATGAAAGACGACGGCGAAATGGCGCGGCTGCCTGATCTGGTCACCTTTGCCCAGACGCATGGCATGAAAATCGGCACCATCAGTGACCTCATTGCCTACCGTCACAAACATGACAACCTGTTGGTGGAGCGGGACGTGCGCACCGTCACCTCCGCCTATGGCGGGGACTGGCAGATGCGGGTCTTTGCGGACCAGATCACAGGCACGGACCATGTGGTGCTGTCGAAAGGGGACATGACGACGGCGGATCCCGTATTGGTGCGGACCCATGCGATCAATGCGCTGGAAGACATCCTTGGCCTTGGCCCAAGCCCCGCAGATGAACTGCCCCGCGCCATGCAGATCATCGCAGACGAAGGGCGCGGCGCGGTTGTGCTGTTCCGCGATCCCTATCCACGCCTACGGCTGGACGAAGACGACGAGGAAGCCCCCCGCATCGTCAAACGCACCGGTTTGGGCGCGCAAATATTGCAGTCCATGGGGCTGAGCGAGCTGGTATTGCTGACGGACAACCCCGAAACCAAGTATCTTGGCCTTGATGCCTACGGTCTGCAGATCGTCGGCACGCGGCCCATTACGGCGGAGTAGATCATGGCCTCATCCGAAGAACACACCGTTTTGCCCGCGCCAACGTTTGAAGACCCGGTGAAAATCCTGATCGTTGTTTCGCCCTATTACAGCGATGTGGCGGCAGGACTTCTGGCAGGTGCCAAAGCCGCGCTTGAAGACGCAGGGGCCACCTATGACGTGGTCGACATGCCCGGTGCGCTGGAGATTCCTACAGCCATCGGGATCAGCGACAGACGCAGCAACTTTGACGGCTATGTCGCCCTTGGCTGCGTCATCCGCGGTGAGACGACCCATTATGAGACCGTGTGCAACGACAGCAGCCGTGCGCTGCAAATGCTGGGCCTGCAAGGCCTTTGCATCGGCAACGGTATCCTGACGGTAGAGACCAAAGCACAGGCAGATGTACGCGCCGACCCCAAGGGGCAGAACAAAGGGGGCGGTGCCGCACTTGCTGCCTTGCATCTGGTGGCGCTCGCCCGTAAGTGGGCGACCACAAGCAAAGGCATCGGGTTCAAACCACTGGGTGAGGACACTGTGATGGCCGGCGACACAGGCGGAAACAGCACGGCATGACGCTTACATGACACTCTCGGGTAATCAGAAACGCAAAATGAAATCGGCAGCGCGGCTTTATGCTGTCCAGGCGTTGTTTCAGATGGAGCATTCCTCCCAGACCTTTGATCAGGTGCGGGTGGAGTTTCTCGATCACCGTTTTGGCGCAAGCTATGATGGCGATGAGATGCAAGAGGGCGATATGGACCTCTTTTCCCGCGTGCTTGAGGATGCGGTGAACTACCAGGCGCCGATCGACCAGATGACGGACCGCGCGCTGAAGGCCACGTGGCCAATCGCGCGGATCGACCCCACCTTGCGCGCCCTTTTCCGTGCGGCAGGTGCTGAGTTTCGCGATATGAACGTGCCGCCCAAGGTGGTCATCACCGAATACGTCGATGTGGCCCGCGCGTTCTTTCCCGAAAGCAAAGAGCCTTCATTTGTGAATGCTGTGCTTGACCATATGGCCCGCGAAGCGCGCCCCGAGGCGTTCTGAACACGCCTTGAACGGCCGTGCTGTTGCGACGCGAATAGCTGCCTTACCCTAGACGTTTGTGGATTTTGGCACATTGCAGCCATGGCCCCTTCGAAAAGGGTTAACGGCGAAACCTGTTTTCCTCAGCAACCTGCCCAGTCGCTGCGTTTGAGCGGGTCTGCGGCAAGATATTCAGCAGGCGATAACCGGCGTTGAACCCGCAACTGCTGGCAAAAACACTACCTGTCCAACAAGATTTCGAACCGTGTCATCGCGTCACTGGTAAGCTTGATCTGGCCATTGTGAGACGAGACAATCTCTTGGACGATGGCCAGTCCCAATCCGGCGCCCTGGCTTTCCTTGCCTTGAGAAAACCGCTCGAACACCTGAGCGATCTTCGCGGCTGGAATTCCCTGTCCGTCATTCTCGACAGCGACGGACACATGTTTTTCCAATTCCTGAACGTCGATCCTGATTACGGACACGCCCTGACCTGCATGCTGCAAGGCGTTTTCGACCAGATTGGTCAAAGCTTCGCCAAATTGCGTTTGATCCATCCGGACAAAAATGGGGGCGTCTGTCAGTGTAACTTCAAATTCGACATCTGCGTCCAGAACCTTGGGGCCGATGCGGGTGGCAAACTCTCTGACAAAGACATTCAGATCGGTCTTCAGCAGATCTGGGCGCAGCCCCTGAATGCGTTCAAGTGAGAGCATCTGCTCGGTCAGTCGCATGGCTTGCCGGGTTTCAGTAACCAGTTCGGACGCGCGCGTCTGGCTGTCCTCCAGCGTTTTGGCCGCCTTGATCGCTTGGGCCATTGTGTGGATCGCCGCGACCGGATTGCGCAATTGGTGTGCGGCATTTGATATCAGGCGGTCTTTTGATGTCTGTGCCTCCGTCAGGCTGCCGAACAATCCGTTCAACCGTTGCACGATGCCGTGGGCCTCAATGGGCACTTGACGTTCAATGGGCCGCAAGTCGGTTGTCGAGCGTTTCTGAATGGCGGCCTCAAGTTGCTTGAGGGGCCGCAAACCCAGACGCACACCAAAAAACACCACAGTCGCAACGGTCAAAATCAGGCTTAGTGCCACCAGAACGGCCTGATACGCGAGGCTTCGGGCAAAGTCCTGCCGTGGTTGCAGATGTTGCCAGACCGTCACGACAGAAAGGCCGCGAATGCCGTCGATTTCTACCCGTTCAGCAAGCCGTGCAGCCCTGACAGGTACGCCTTGGTGAAGGGCGTCGAACAGCACAGGCCTGTTGGGTTCCAGTGCCACACCGTCGCCGCGCACAGGCGGTGAGGAATAGCCCGTCACAAAACTGCCGTCAGGGCCGTTGACGTGGTAATAGATCGCCCCGCCTGTCGCATCCTTGAACAGGTTCGAGGTAATCTCGGACAGGGTATCGCCGCCGGAATAGGCCACATCGCGAGACACCGCGAGCCCCAGCATCACGAGGTTTTTGTCAAAAATGCCCTCAGCCGTGTTGCGGGCATTCTCAAAGCGCCAAACCATCGCAATGGCTGATACCACGATAAGAGGTATCAGGATCAGCAAAGACAGGCGCAGGCGAAGCGATTGGCTGATCCAGTTCACTCGGGTAAATCCATCATGTAGCCGAGGCCGCGTGCGGCCTTGATCTTGACGCCTGCGTGGCTGAGCTTTTTGCGCAACCGCGAGACATAGACTTCAACCACGCGTTCTTCGATTTCCGCACCGACGCCGTAAAGGTGATCGGCAATCTGGGTCTTTGATACGATTTGCCCCGCACGCCCGAACAGGCACTCGAACACCGCCAGTTCACGCTGGGTGATGGCAATGTCTTCGCCGGAAATCTGCAGCCTGCGCCCCGCGCGATCATAGCTTAGCACGCCGGACTGCAGGATGCTGCCACCCTCGGCCGGTTTGCGGCGTATGAGCGCCCGAATGCGCGCGTTCAGTTCTTCCATATCGAAAGGCTTGGTCAGATAGTCATCCGCCCCCGAGTCCAGCCCCATGACCCTATCTTTGAGGTCGCCGCGCGCTGTCAGCAGGAGTATCGGCATGGTATTTTCACTACGGCGCAACGCTCGCACAATCTCAAAGCCGCTGAGTGTGGGCAGGTTTACGTCAAGGATTGCAAGGTCCGCACTGTCTTGGCGCAGGAAATCCAAGGCCTCGCCACCATCGTGCAAGATGTCGACCGAATGGCCCTGATCACGCAATTGATGCGCGATCCCATTGGCAAGCGTTTCATTGTCTTCCACAACTGCAAACCGCATTTTTCCCCCAAGCGAAAGCTTCGTGCAAGGTTGGGCAAGCACAGTGATAGAATCAAGGGCGGAAATCACCGACCTGATGACTGTGAATTCAGCGCGAAAGTTGCGCTATGGGAGGAAACCAAATGTCACTATCCAAGTTTACACGCCGCGCCGCGATGGCGCTTGCCGCAGCAGCCTTTGCTTTGCCTGCAAGTGCCGATGTCGATATGTCCGGCAAGACCATTGAATGGACCATTCCGTTCTCTGAAACGGGCGGCTCTGCCAAATGGGCGAATTTCTTTGCGCCGCTGTTGTCGGAAGCACTGCCGGGCAACCCAACGGTTGTGGTGAAATTCATGCCAGGTGCTGGCTCCACCAAAGGGGCCAACTGGTTCCAAGAGCAAACTGGCGGTGACGGCACCGTGATGTTCGGCTCGTCGGGCTCGACGCAGTTCCCTTATCTGCTGGGTGATCCGCGCGTGCGCTATGAATACAAGGACTGGAACCCTGTTATGGCGTCCGGCACAGGCGGTGTTGCCTATCTGAACGCAGAAGCGGGGGCCAAGTTCGACGGCTCTGCCAACAACCTCAAGGACATGACGTTCATCTACGGCAACCAGGGGGCCACACGTCTGGACATCATTCCCGCGTTGGCGTGGAAGATGCTTGGCATGAATGTGGAGCACGTTCTGGGTATCAAAGGGCGCGGTGATGGCCGCAAGATGTTCGAAAGTGGTGAAGCCACGATCGATTACCAGACATCCTCTGGGTATCTGAAAGGCTCGGCGGCGCTTGTTGAGGCAGGCAAAGCTGTCCCCATGATGACCTGGGGCTCGATTGATGCGGACGGCAACATCGTGCGCGACCCTACTTTCCCTGACATGCCGACCTTCAAGGAAGTGTGCGAAGCGACAGACGGCTGCGAAACTTCGGGCGACCAATGGGAAGCATGGAAAGCGTTCTTTATTGCTGGCTTCCCGTCCCAGAAAATCGCTTTCCTGCCGGCTGGCACAGACCCCGAAATCGTCGAGACCTTTAGCAACGCTTTCGCAAAGATCGCTGCGCGTGATGATTTTGCTGAAATCTCGGCCAAGCGCTTGGGCAAGTATCCCATGTACACAGGGGCGGCCGCAAAAGATGCTTTGGCCAATGCGATCACCGTGAACGACAGCGCGCGCGCATTTGTTCAGGGCTGGTTGAAAGAAGACTTCGGCGTTGAGCTGAAGTAAACCCGCTGGTTCTTGAGCGCCTTCCAGTCCTACACCGGGAGGCGCTTTTCTAACCAGCTGGGGGGAAACTGTGGACATTTTCTTAGACGCGTTGCCCGCACTTGGTTCGGCGTGGGGGCAAATTCTGCAACCCATCGTGCTGGGCTATCTGGTCATGGGCGTGTGCATGGGGCTGGCCATCGGGGTTTTTCCCGGGCTTGGCGGTATTGCAGGCCTGTCACTGTTGCTGCCTTTCATGTTTGGCATGGACCCGATTTTGGGTCTGGCACTGATGATCGGCATGGTCGCGGTCGTGCCTACGTCTGATACGTTTGCTTCTGTTTTAATGGGCATTCCGGGTTCTTCTGCGTCGCAGGCGACTGTGTTGGACGGCTTCCCCATGGCCAAGAAAGGGCAGGCGGCGCGCGCGTTGTCGGCGGCCTTTGCCTCATCGCTGTTTGGCGGGCTGGTGGGGGCGGCTTTCCTGACGTTCTTTATCCTTGTGGCGCGGCCTCTGGTGTTGAAATTCCAGTCGCCCGAGCTGTTGATGGTCTCGGTCTTTGGTCTGTCGATGGTCGGTATTCTTGCGGGGCGCATTGCGATCAAGGGCATTGTCGCTGCCGGTCTTGGGATGTTGATCGGCACCATAGGCGAAGGCCCTTTCAACGGCGAATTACGCATGGCGAGCTATGACTTTCCCTACCTGACTGACGGGCTGAAGCTGGTGATCGTGGGCTTGGGTATCTTTGCCATCCCGGAAATCGTGGCCCTGTTGCGTCAAGACAAGGCCATCAGCGACAGACAGGCATTGGGGGGCGGCTGGATCCTTGGCATCAAGGACTGGTGGGCCAACAAATGGCTGTCGGCGCGCTGCTCGATTATCGGCGTGGTTGTCGGCGTGATCCCCGGTCTGGGCGGGTCAGTGGTGGATTGGATCGCCTACGGCCACACTATCCAGACCGCCAAGGGCAAGGACCAGTTCGGCAAAGGCGACGTGCGCGGCGTGATCGGCCCGGAAAGTTCCAACAACGCCAAAGAGGGCGGCGGGCTGGTGCCGACCTTGCTATTTGGTATCCCTGGTTCAGGCTCCATGGCGATTTTCATCGGGGCACTGGCACTTTTGGGCAACGGCATTGATGTGGGTCCCAGCCTGCTGGAGAACAATCTTGATTTTGTCTATTCCATTGTCTGGCTACTGGCCTTGGCCAATGTTGTGGGCACGGTCCTTTGCATCGCCATGTCGGGCGGTATCGCACGGCTGACAAACATCCGCTTTGCCCTTTTGGCGCCGTTCATTTTCATGGTCATCGCCTTTGCCGCCTTCCAGAGCGGGCAAAACCTGATGGACCTTGTGGCGCTCTTTGCGATTGGTTTTCTTGGCATCCTGATGCGGCGCTTTGACTGGTCGCGTCCTGCGTTCCTGATCGGCTTTGTGCTGTCCACGCCGGTCGAGAATTACTCGAACAACGCGTATCAGATCCAAAGCATCAAATTTCGCCAAGGGTGGGAAACGGGCATGGATTATATCCTGTCGTGGATCACCATCACGCTGATTGTCATCACGGTCGTCTCGGTGGTCGTTGGTTTGCGTCAGGCCAAGAACATCCTTGCAGAAGGGGATGTGCCGTCCGGCGGCAAACGCGCACCTTTGGTGTTCCTGCTGGCGGTTTTGGGGTTCATTGCCTATGCGCTTTATGACACCGCAACGATCCCTGACTATGCATGGACAGACCGTGTGTTCCCCGTCTTTGTTGCCAGTATTTCGTTGGTAGGAGCGGTGATCCTGCTTGTGCAAATGATGCTCAAGCCCGAAACCCATACGCTGTTTGCGGATCGCGAAACCGGCACCGAGGCCGAGGGCAATACTTACGGCCTTTGGCCGACTCTCGCGTGGTTCGCCTTTCTGTTGTGCCTCACGGCGGTGACGGGGTTCATCATCGCATTGGCGGTTTTCCTGATATCCTTCCTGCGCATTCGGGCGGGGCTCAGCTGGGTGCACACCTGCCTTTACGCGCTTGCAGGATTGGCGTTCATGCTGGCGATGGCGTGGCTTTTGGGCCGTGATTTCCCGCCCGGAGTGCTGCAATCCTACTTTGATCTGCCTTGGCCCTTCACATGACCCAAACCGGCATTCCCTATCTTTTGATGCGCGGAGGGACATCCCGTGGGCCTTACTTCAATCGGGCTGATGTGCCGGATGATCTTGATGATCTTGCACAGGTGCTGATCGCGGCAGTTGGGTCGGGCCATCCGCTGAACATTGACGGCATCGGTGGCGGCAATGCAGTAACAACCAAGGTCGCGATGCTGTCCACATCAGAGGATGACTGGGCCGATATCGACTATTTCTTTGCGCAGGTCAGCGTTGAGGACAAGAGTGTCGACTTCAAACCCACCTGCGGAAATATCCTCTCGGGTGTTGCCTCTGCCGCTCTTGAAATGGGGCTGGTGCCCGCCCTGAAAGGCGAGACCGAAGTACGCATTCGCGCGGTAAACACAGGCGCACAGGTGGTGGCTTTGGTGCAAACGCCAGACGGCGTCGTGACCTATGAAGGCAGCACAGCCATCGACGGTGTTCCCGGCACGGCCGCCCCCGTGGCGCTGAGCTTTATGAAGGTTGCAGGGTCGTCAACGGGGGCTTTCCTGCCCACTGGCAACCTGAGAGACACCTTTGACGGGGTCGAAGTGACCTGCATGGATGTTGCCATGCCGATGGTCATTGCCAAAGCCTCTGACCTTGGGCTTACGGGCCATGAATCCCGCGAAGAGTTGGACGCCAACACCGCATTCTTTGACCGGATGGAAGCAATCCGTCTGCAAGCAGGCCAAGCGATGGGCATGGGCGATTGCTCAAAATCCGTAACGCCGAAATTCGGCGTGCTTGCGCGGGCTGAAAATGGCGGCACGATCGCCACGCGCTACTTCATGCCGTGGTCGGCACATCCCACCATGGCGGTGACGGGCAGCCAGTGTCTCGCGTCTTGCGCGCTGACACCGGGGACTGTGGCGGACGGATTGCTGCAGCGCCCCTCGGCGGGTCCCGCAACCGTCACCCTTGAGCACCCCATGGGCCTGATGGACGTATTGGTGGATTTTGACATGCACGACGGAGAGTTCCACCATAAATCAGCCGGACTGGTACGTACCTGTCGCAAGCTTGCAGAAGGCGTGGTGTTCGTACCAACCGCCATCTGGGAAGGCGCATAACGTCGCCTTGTGAGTGGCAAATAGGGGGAGCCTTTATGACCGACTACACATCAGCCGTCGAGACGGCAAAAGACTTGCTCCTCCACGCAGGCAAGGCCCTTTCAGACGAAATTCGCGCATACCCCACGCCCATCTCTGGCTGCGATGCGCAGTTCAATCACCTGTTGGCCGAACGCAGCAAAGTGCAAAACGCCCTGCAAGAGTTGGACAAGCACGTTTTTGTGCCCACACCGCGTGTGCCCAATCCAGATGACCGGGTGGAGAGCCGATGAAGCTCGCCATCCTGGATGATTGGTTTGACACCCTGCGCGGCTTGCCCTGCTTTCAAAAGCTGAACGGCATTGATGTCACCGTTTTCACGGATCATGAGCCTGATCCTGACAAGCTGGCTGCGCGCCTGAAACCCTTTGATGCGGTTGTCTTGTTCCGTGAACGCAGTGCCATATCCGCGCAGGTGCTGGACCAGCTGCCCAACCTCAAGCTGATTTCTCAACGCAGCGTTTATCCGCATGTGGATGTTGATGCCTGCACCCGAAGGGGCGTTCTGCTGTGCTCTAACATGCATTCTGGCACGCCCAGCTTTGCCGCCGCCGAGCACACTTGGGCGCTGATCCTTGCTGCGATGCGCCAGATCCCGCAACAGATGGCGAATATGAAAGCGGGACACTGGCAAATGGGGGTCGGCAAAACGCTGCAAGGGCGCAGGCTGGGGCTTTATGGCTATGGACGGATCGCCAAGACGGTAGAGGGCTACGCGCAGGCATTCGGGATGAACGTGATCTGGTGGGCATCCGACGAGGGCCGCGCGCGCGCCCTTGCAGAGGGCAGGACGGTTGCGGACAGCCGTGAGGCGTTCTTTTCCACGCCGGACGTCGTATCGGTGCATGTGCGGCTAAAGCCCGCAACCAAAGGGCTGATCACGGGCGCGGACCTTGGGCTGATGCGGCCCGATGCGCTTTTTGTGAATACCTCACGGGCAGGGTTGATCGAACCGGGTGCGATGCTGGCCGCGATGAATGCCGGACGACCCGGACATGCTGCCCTTGATGTCTTTGATAAAGAGCCGGTCACATGGGAAAACGACCCGCTGCTCACCCACCCGAACGTGACCTGCACCCCACATATCGGGTTTGTCACCGAAGATGAATTCGAACTGCAATTCTCTGACATCTTTGATCAGGTCGTAGCCTACCGCAGTGGTGCCCCGATCCACATGATCAACCCTTCTGTTTGGGATCGAAAAGGCGCGCCATAACGGGGGCGCCGAGGATCACAAAGAAAATGCGGAAGAGGTGGTGCGCGACCACAAATCCCATGTCCGCGCCCACGATCAAAGCAAGCACGACAAGCTCCGCCTGTCCGCCCGGTGCCAAGGCCAGAACGGCCTCCACAGGTTGGGCAAGATCAAGGGCCAGAACCGCAGAGATCACAAGCAGGGTCAACACCAGCAAGAACGCGCAAAACCCAAGGCCCGCCATGACGTCATGACGCAACTCCTTGCCGGTCACGCCGACATACTTTGCGCCGATGCCAATGGCGATAAAGTATTGTGCGGCCCAAATCGCTTCGGCAGGCGGGCGCGTGTGCAGAACCCCCGCAAGGCTGGCCAGTGCCGCCAAAATCAACGGACCAAGGATGGACGCGCCAAACATGCCCATGCGTTTGGCAACCCGCCACCCCACCAAAGCGCAGACCACCAGAATGGCGATCTGGTCCAGAGCAACAGTTGACGCTGACGCCCCCGGCGGGCGGTCCAGATCAGCGCCCCACACGACGGTCAAAAGCAGCGGCAGGATCACCACAATCACCAGAACACGGGTGGCATGGATCAAGGAGATCGCGCGCACGTTGCCGCCAGCCTCCTCTCCGAAGGCGATCATGTCCTGCAAGCCGCCGGGCATGGAGGCGTAATAGGCGGTTGGAAAATCGTATCCGGCCAGCCGCTGGAAGTACCACACGCCAAGAAGGCCGATCAGCACCACCATCACCGGCACAATAAGCAGGGTGCCGAACATGGCGGGCAACGAGAGCAGAAAGGCAACCGTTACCGTGGCGCCAACAGCTACCCCGAGAATGGTCCGCATCCCGTCGCTGAGCAGTTTGACCGTCACCAATTGCGCGCCACACAGCGCGGCAATCAGGCAACTGAACATGGGGCCAAACAGCCATGGCAACGGCAGGTGCAGCCACAGGAACACCAGTGCACCCGTCAGGCTGACCGCATGGGTGACCACATGCCTAAACCTCAAGGTGCAAGGCCTTCAGGCGGTGATCCAGTGAGGTCTCCATGTGCTGCCGCATCGCATCTGCCGCCGCGTCGGCGTCGCCCGCGTGCAGCCCCGCGATGATGTCCGCGTGTTGTGCGGTGACGGTGGTGACGCGGGTCTGCGTCTCCAGCGTAGTTTTCCCCAACAGGATCAGGGCGTGGGACAAGGCGTGATAGCTGTGGGCCAGAAACTGATTGCGTGCCGCCTCCATAATGCAGCGATGAAACCTGCGGTTCAGGATCGATACGGTGACAGGGTCTTGGGCGGCGTTGGCCATATCTGCGTTGAGGGCCTCCAATGTCCGGATCTCTGCAGCGGCAGCGTGTTTGGCGGCCATCCTTGCGGCCGTTGTCTCGAGCACGATGCGCATCTCGTACAGCTCGACGATTTCCTGCTGGCCCAGTGTTCTGACAACAGCCCCAACGCGTGGCTTATGTTCGACGATCCCGTCGGCTTCAAGCCGCCGGATCGCTTCACGGATCGGGGTGCGGCTGACACCGAACCGCGTGGCAAGTTCGGTTTCCAGCAAGCGGTCTCCCGGGCGCAAGGCACCGTTTTCGATCGCTCGGAACAGGTGGTCATAGGCTGTGGGCAGGGACGCCCTTGAAGATGTCATGAGATATTGTATACACGCGGATACAATTTATGCAAGGAGCGGATAATGTCAGACCTTTGGGACGTAATCATCGTGGGATCCGGCAATGCAGGCCTGACCGCTGGCATCGCTGCGTGTGAAAAGGGCGCCAAAGTTCTCATGATCGAAAAAGCAGATCAGGATATGGCAGGGGGCAACACCAAATACACTGCCGGAGCCATGCGGTTTGCTTATGAAACCAGCGAAGCCTTGATCCCCTTGCTGTCTCATCCGGACGATCCCCGGGTGCCCCGCGCCAACTTTGGCACCTACACGGAAGATAAATTCAAGGCTGACCTGCTGGGGTTCAACGACGGTGCCCCGTTGACGCCAGAGCAGGAAACACTGGTCTCCAAAAGCTACGCAACGATGCACTGGCTTGCAGGCCACGGCGTGACCTATGAGCCGATTTGGGATCGTCAAAGCTTTGAGAAAGAGGGAGAAATCATCTTTTGGGGTGGCCTTACTCTGGCAGCAGAAAACGAGGGTGTAGGCCTGTTTGAAATGGAGCTGGCCGCGTTTGAGCGGCTTGGCGGCCAATTGCGCACCAACACGGAGTTTGCCGATTTGATTGTAAAAGACGGGGCTGTGTGCGGCGTGATACTGGCGGACGGCAGCACCCTTGACGCGACATCCGTGATCCTTGCCTGCGGTGGGTTCGAAAGCAGCACTCAGATGCGCGCTGATCTGATCGGGGCGGAATGGAAGCACGCCAAAGTGCGCGGCACGCCGCATAACACAGGTGACGGCCTGATGGCGGCATGGGCCATCGGCGCGCAAAAGTACGGGCGCTTTGACGGCTGCCATGCTACGCCCATGGACTACTTCATGAAGGACTTTGGCAACCTCGATATTCCGCATGGGGAGCGGAAGAACTATCGCAAGATCAGCTATTTTCTGGGGGTCATGCTGAACGAGAACGGCGCGCGTTTTGTGGATGAGGGGATCGATTTTCGCAACTACACTTATGCGCAGTTTGGCCGTGCGGTGTTGCAGCAACCCGGCCACAGGGCGTGGCAGATCTTTGACGCAAAGGTCTTTGACCTGCTTTATGCTGAATACCGTTTCCACGATGCGCATTTCGAGCAGGCCGACGATTTGCCTGCACTTCTTGCCAAATGCGACGGTCTGGATGCGGATGCAGCACTTGCCACGTTGACGGCATACAATGCCAGCGTTGATACGGCCGTCTCATTTGATCCCACCGTCAAGGACGGGAAATCGGCCGGTTCTGCAAATCTGTCAAAGTCCAATTGGGCGCAACGTCTCGACACGGGCCCTTATCGTGCGTTTCCTGTGACAGGCGGTATCACCTTCACCTACGGGGGCCTCAAGATTTCACAGACAGGCCAGGTTCTGGATACTGATGGGGCAGCTATCCAAGGGCTGTTTGCCTGCGGCGAACTGGTCGGGGGCGTGTTCCTTAACGGCTATCCGGGCGGGTCCGGCCTGACATCGGGGGCGGTCTTTGGCCGCATCGCAGGCGCTGCCAGCGTTGAGGGCCTTGAGGGGAGCGACCGCTCGGTTTCCTGAGGGGCGCAAGCGACGGCGCTGGCCGTTTAGGCAACTGCCGCCCATGCATAAGCGCTTTGGGCGAGAACGCAGCGGGTCTACCGGGCGTATTGTCGGAAAAGGTGTGATGGGACCGCCGTTGCCGGTCAGTTTTGTATTCCCGGGGACCTGTATGTACAGGTGGGCGCCAGATAAATGAACCAGGGTCCAGACAGAGCCAGCATCCTAGGATTTGCTTAAGGCCACTGGAATGTAACGTCACACGGGCAGGGCAGAACCCATCACAGCTTGTATGTAGGGTGCCGCTGCCTGTCCGGCAACGGCAAAGGTCAAAAGATGTCAGCCATTTATGTCGGTGCGCATCGTGCCCAAGTGCCCGTCCCAGCCTTTTTCGATGGCCGCCAACAGGCCAAAGGCCTCTGCGCTTTCCGGCATGCCTGCGTGCTTTAAGGTCAGTTTGGTGCCTGCCTCGATCGGCTCCAGCGTCCAAGTGACGGTGCTGACCGCGTCCCCCATGGGACCAATGCAAAAGGTGTATTCCAGTAGCTCTGGTGCACGGGCGGTGCGGACGTCTCCCCAGATCATCAGATCGCCGCTGTCCGCGCCGAACATCTCCAGCTTCTGGCCTGCCTTTAGGGGGGCTTTGGGCGCGTGGAACCATTTGGCCAGCAGATCAGGTTCCGTCAGGTAGGCCCAGACGCGGGCAGGCGGGGCGGCAAGGATGATGGTCTTGGTCAATGTGGTATTGGTCATGTCATGTCCTTTTCAATGACGGATTTCAATGTGGTCAGGCGGTCGTCCCAGAAGGTGTCGAAGAATTCGAACCAGTTGAGGACGGGGGCGAATCCGGTGGGGTTGATGCGGTTTATCTTGGTGCGGCCCTGCGCCTCGACGGTGATGAGACCGCCGTCGCTGAGAACGCTCAGATGCTTTTTGACGGCCGCGCGCGTCATGTCGAAATGGCCCGAAACATCTGCGATGGTCATGTCTTGGGTGGCCAGCAGCTTAAGAATGTCGCGGCGTGTGGGGTCGGCCAAAGCGCGGAAGGTGGGTTGGGAATCAGGTGTCATGGGATGCTCACGTAAAACCATTTGGTATCTCTTTATGTGATACCAAATGGTTTTATGTCAAGTCTTCATGTGTCACATGAGATTTTGATCTCAAATCACTCTGGTGAAACGATAAATCCGTATGCCCGCAGTTCTTCAGGCAGCAGAACATAGATTTGATCAGGCGGTGTGATCAGTGCGTGCTGCATCACCAGCGGGTCGATTCCCATCTGGTCCAGATAGCGCATGACCTCGCCCTGACCGCGCTGGATGTCCTCCACTGCGGCAAAGGCGGGCAGGATCGTGCTTTCGCCAAAGTAGTGTTGGTGCACGCCGACAGAGGCGGTTTCGGGAATGTCGCGCGCCGTACCAGCGGCCAGCAAATACGGGCAGGCTGAGTAGCAGATGTCGCCCGCACGCATAGCAGTCTCAAAGCCTTCGGCACGGATGTGACGGCCCAATTCAAGCGCGTCGCGCACCGACCCGCCCGGAGAGTTCAGGAGCACACGCGCAGGGCGCGGTGTCAGGGCGTCCAGCTGTTTGGCGATGCGCTCCGCGTCGCCTGCCACGATCGCCCCCTCCAGCAGCGCAGTTTGGCCCGCCTCCACAGGGGTCAGGGTCAGACGCTCTGGCAGCGGTGTTGTGGGCATCGGCTGCCCCGGTGCAGGCGCGCGGTCCTGGCGGAAACGGCGGGTCTGGTCGCCCGGGCGAATGGGTTCGGTCAGGGACGGGGCCTTGGGCCCGAACGAAGGCAGCCGGAAGCCTGCTTGCATGTCGCCCAGGAACAGCAGGCCACCAAGGGCCATCTGAAAGACCAGCACACCCATCAGGACGCGCGCAACAGGATTGCGAGGACGCAGGGTCATGAGGATTTGAGCGGTGTGACCTGTCCGGGCAGGTCGGTCTTGACGGAGGGCTCTTCCAAAGGTGCCTTTGTCATCGCCCCTTCCACGTCGCGGATTGCAGCCATCGCGGCGCGCAATTCTGCAAGGGTAAGGGTGTCTTCGATGGCGGCACCCTCGCGGCCTGACCGGATCGCGGTCTGGGTGATCGCAAGGATGAACACCAGCACGGCAGGCAACAGATCAATGGCGATCGCACCCGCCCATGACGGCACAAAGTTGCGGGCGTAAAGGATCACCGCATCCGCGCTTGAAATGGGCGTGTAAGTTGTCTCCGTCGGGGCGGGCAGGGCAATCACTGCATTTGCTGCC
>CALAIJ010000219.1 GCA_937923365.1 uncultured Sulfitobacter sp. | reverse complement strand
CGCGAGGGGCTCAGAAGTTTCCCTGCACAGTTTCCGCTAAGATCAGCTTGTCCAACGCCAAGTCTGACACGGCGCGCCGCAGGCCTTCGTTCTCTTTGATTCCCTATTTAAGCTTGAAGAAATGACATCGTATGGACCGTCGAAATTGTATCAAAAAGTGTGCGACATACGCGCTCCGTAGGTTAACGACTTTATTCTAGCCTCGGCAGCAGGCAGACTGCATTTGAATCCTGTCTATCGGAGACTGCCTTATGACGGATCCAACCTTGGCTGCCATTCTCAGGTCGATGCCAAACATGCCCCGGGACGTGGCCGAGCAGTGGCTGTTGCCGCATGCCAGGCGCTCAGGCTATGGCTGGCCGCCCTCAGCAGATGGAGGGTCAGCGCCATGGTCGCTGAACTTGGCAGGGCGCACGTTGACATGGTGGCATGACAGGCAGTGGTTTCAGGACAGTTTGCCTATGACACTGGATGTCATGTCGCACGCGACGCAGCTTCATGTGCGACAGTTGCTGGACAAGGCGGGGCAAGGACAAGACTACCTCCCTGACAGCGCTGGGCGGATTGCATCGGTGCGTGCCCATATTGCCCAGACGGGCACATGGCCCCTTGCGCCGGTTGCCTACCCCGACAGCGATGGTCTTGCTTTGATTGATGGGCACCACAGGCTTGCAGCCCTAGAGGCGGCGCGCGCGGCAAATCTGCCCGATCTGCTGGACCGCCACGCGGTTTGGATCGCCTTGCCACCCACAGCCTGACGGGCCGAAAATGGGGTGATTACCTGATAGACTAAAGGGGCTTTGAACTTCATCATTTTGTCATAAATTTTTTATGACTCAAGGATATTTCCATGACCGCGGGCATGACACTTATTGATTTCAGTTCGGAACTTCAGACGGCATCCGACAACATCGGCAAAGTCCAAGGCGCTGTTGGGTCCGCCCGTGAAGGGGTCGAGGATGTCAAATGGGCAGTAGGCGTCTTTGGCCGCATCGAAGACAAGGCCGACGACATTGCCAAAATCATCGGCGGTATCGGCGATGTGATGAACCTGCTCAGCAAGGTGGGGCCCTTGGGGCGCGTCTTCAACCCGCTGGAGCGCGTTGTCAAAGACATCGAACGCGCGGTCGAGCAGGTCGAGGCAAAGGCCAAGAAGATCGATGAAAGTAGTCCCGTCACGTCTATCAAGAATAAAATTGACGACGCGATCGCCAAAATTCAGGAGCTGGAAGACAATGTCGGTGAAAAACGGGCGCAATTCGATGAACGCCGCGAACCGGTTCAGGAAACCGTTGATGCCCTGAACACCGCAGGCGCGCTGGTCGAGGGCACCGACCTTGAACAGGGCATCGATGATCTGGCGCAAGCCGTGGATGTGATTGTATTCCTGCCCCACGCTGCCGCCGAATTTGTGAACACCACATTTGGCACAGAGTCCGACCCCGATAGCGTCGCGGGCAAACTGGAGGCCTTCAATGATGCGGTGGCGGGCAACCCCTTGCGCACCGCGCAGCAAATGGAAGCGGACCTTTGCGCCATCATTGATAAGTTCAAGTTCCTGCAGGAACCTTTGAACATTCTGGATGCCGCCCTCAGACCAATCCGCTGGGCCTTGGATGCCAGCGACTTTGTTTTCGACAAAGTGGTAAACCCCATTCTGGACCCGATCCTTGACGCGATTGGGGTCAACAAGCTGTTTGATGCGTTGAGCGAGGCCTTGGGCGCCTTGCTGCCCGACGTCGATATTCTGAATCCGTTCGATGGCGGCACGATACTGGACGATATTGTGGACCAGATCTCCCCGCCCGATCTGGGAATTTCATTGGGGCTGACAGGTCCGGACGGCCTGCTTGACCGGGCGGTGGACGCGATCAAGCCTTCGATCTTCTCAGGCATTGAGCCTGACGGCTCGGGCGCCCCCCACGAATTTGTTGTCGGCACCGATGGGAATGACACCTTGGGCAGCAAGTTGGCCCAGGTGCGGCAGCTCCTGTCAGGCGGCCTTGGCATTGACCAGCTGATCGGCGCCGAAGACTTCGCCGACATTTTCAACGGCGGTGCTGGCGACGATGTCATTGACGGCGGCAAGGACGAAGCCTCGGGCGATATGGTCCTGTTCTCGGGCGACATCTCCGAATATCTGATCGAATTTGCCGAAGACGCCACCAATACCACGGGCGACATCATCGTCAGCCATGTGGCGCCCCTTGCAAATCTAGCCGGGGATGGGATCGACCGCGTCCGAAACGTGGAAACCTTTGTCTTTGATGACCTTGAGATTTCTGTGGACGACCTGCGCAACGGATTGGAGATTTTTGCAGCAGGCTTCACCGGCGTCGTGACCCGCAGCGATGCGGACGAGCGTGACTTTCTGATCGCCACGGCAGCGGGCTCCGGGACGGATGCAAACGGCACAGGCGTGGTGCTGAATGGCGGTGGCGGAAACGACCACCTGATCGGCTCACGGTTCCAAGATGCCCTCAACGGGGGTATCGGCGACGACGTGCTGGATGCAGGCCCCAATTTTGCCGGTGTCAGGGATGAACTGATCGGCGGCCTGGGGCTGGATGAGGCGACATTCGCCGCCAGCACCCGCGCCAACGGAGAGCGCGCCGACCTTGGTGCGGCTGAGGGGCGAGCCACGCTCTTTACCTCCACGGCGTCCTTCACCAGCATTGAGCGCATCGAAGGTTCGGACTTTGACGATCTGATCTTTGGCCGTGACATTCAGAACATCGACGATGACGCGGCCAATGGCACTTATGTTGAGCGCCTTGCAGGCGGTGCTGGGTCCGATCTGTTGCGCGGCTTTGGCGGCGCCGACCGGCTTGAAGGGAACGAAGGCAGCGATATCCTGATTGGCGACGGTGGTGCGAACCAACTGTTGGGTGGCGTCGGCGATGACCTGATCATCCTCGATCCCACAGCGGTCGCACAGCAGGTTGACGGCGGTGCAGGATTTGACGCGCTGACCTATGGTGGTTTTGCGACGATCTTTTCAAGCTTCGACACCGATCTGGACGGCTGGACCAGCAACGCGCCGGTGCTGTCGCACTCTGTTGATGGCGCGGGCTCCCCCGGCGATGGCGGCTACTTGCAGCAGGCCGATACCTCTAGCGCGCGGGACAGTTTCCTTGCTGGTGCGCAGTTCCTCGGCGACCAATCGCAAATGATCGGCGGGCGGATTTCCTTCGACATGGATACCTTTGCTGTCATCCCTTTCAGTCTTGGTGTCACGCTGGTGGGCGGCACGGATGGCACGACCCGGCTGGAGGCGGACATTGCCATTGACCCCGCACTGGGCTGGCAGAGCTTCACGATCGGCTTGGCCGAAGAGGACAGCTGGCGCAGGGTGTTTACCTCAAGCAGCGCCGCCGAAGGCTCAGGCGCGCTTGCATCGGACGTCGACATTGCGACCGTGCTGTCCAATCTCACCGCGATTGAGATTTTGGCCGACCGCTCCCCCAACCCAAGCGAAGTGACCCGGCTGGACAACTTTGTAATGTCCGCGCAGCCGGTGGAAGGTCAGATCGTCTCGCAGTTCAGGAACAACTCAACGGAAGGCTGGACCCTTGAGTCCAAACCCCTTGGCGCGGCCTTTTCCCAGTTGGAAACCACGGACGGTTTGCTGACGGTCAATGCCAACTTTGGCAACGCGGGCAGCTGGATTGAATCATCCGATACGCTGGCAGATCCGCTGTGGTTTGCGGCACCCGACGCCTTTCTTGGTGATCAGTCCGCCATGCTTGGCGGGCGCTTGGAATTCGCCACGCGGCAGGTGACGGGCACGGGCCTTCAGGCCTCCCAAGATTCCGAAATCGCCCTTGTTGGCGGTGGCACAACGCTGGTCGCAGACGTGGTTGCGAACAATTCACTGAGCACGACTTGGGAACGCAAAGCGATTGAGCTGAACCCGGAAAACTGGACAATCGAAGGCACGAATACGGCCCCAAGCGAAGCCGAGCTGCTGCGGGTTTTATCCAGCCTTGACGGGCTCTATATCCGGGGGTCTTACCGGAATGGGCCTGACAATATCGGTCTGGACGAAGTGCGCCTTGCCCCGCCGTCTGGCAATTTCGGGTCCGAAGTGTTGCGCATCACGCAACAAACACTTGCCGCAAATCCCTTGGCTGAGCTTGACGGGCGCATTGATGTTGATGTGGCCGCAGGCATTGTCACACGGTTCGATGCGGCAGATGTCGAAGTCGCGCAGGATGCATTCACTGGTATCGAAAGCATTTTTGGCGGCGACAACGCCGATACATTCGTGGCCGCGCTGAACGCGGACAGTGACAGGATCACGATGAACGGCCTTGGTGGCGATGACACGTTTTATGTGGGCAAAGGTCGACAGGTCGTCAAAGGCGGCGACGGCGACGATCTGGTCGTTCTGACGGCTGCTGGTTTCACCGAAGGCGAAGCCTATTACGGTGGCGCGGGCGTCGATACGCTGGACCTTTCGCAGGTGGAAAATCAACGCTGGGAATCCTTTGGCAGTTTGCAGGGTGGCGACTGGGCGCTCACCGGAAGCGAGGTGTTCTTTACAACGCCCTCTGCAGAGATCGGCGGCTTTGAGCGGCTCATCACAGGCGATTTCGATGACCGCATCAGCGGGCAGTTTCAGTTCTACGATACAGCCGCAGGCAACGATCTTATCTATGCCTCACGTAACGCTGATCTTGAAGTGCTCACTGGCGATGGTGATGACCGGGTCGTTGCGGATCTGGCCGAGGGGGGTCGGGTCGAACTGGGCCTCGGGAACGATACCGTGTCTGTTACATCTGATGCGAATGGCGCCTCGGGTGAAGTCATTGGGGGACCGGCAGTTGCCGAAAACGCCGAAGGCGAAGAGCTGGCGGATGACGATATCTTCGTTCTCAACGGTTTGGCCGCGGGTCTTGTAGACGGAAGCCTGAGCTTGTCCGGCGGGGATGGTCAGGACATCGTTTCCTTCTCGGGTGTATATGGCGCGCAGCCAGAAGATGATCCGCTCACATTTGACCTTTCAGACAGTGCCGCAAATGCCGGCGCCGCGGTGGGGCTGACCTATTCAGGCATCGAAGGCGTGTCGGGGACCCGCTATGCCGATACGATCCGGGGTGACGCAGGCGGCAACCTTCTGACCGGCGGCGATGGTGATGACCTGATCGAAGGCGAAGGTGGTGGCGTCCCCTTTGGCGAAGGGGTGGGCGATGTACTATACGGCAATGCGGGCGATGACCGCCTGCGCGGTCAGGCAGGCGATGATGCCCTGCATGGTGGCACGGGCAACAACACGCTTGAAGGTGGCGCGGGCATCGACACGGCCAGCTACAGCTTTGCCGGGATTGATCTGGTCGGTCTGAACGGGGTCCAGCAAAGCTATGCCGCAGGATCAATTGCCCGGGTGACCGCTGATCTGGGTGTCTCGGGTGGCGGAACGGCAACTCGGTTGCAGATTTTGCACCGTGATGACTTTGAAGGCGGGGTCGCGGGTTTTGAGGATGCAGGTACCGGCATCGCGGAAGATTTGACCGGCACATTGCCCGGACAGGGGACATTCTTTGGCCCTGTCTCGCGCACATCCATCCCCGAGGTGCAAAAGACGTTCGACATCGGACCCGATCATACCGGCCCGATCACCGTGTCGTTCGACATGATCGAAATCGACAGTTGGAACGGTACAGCGTTCGATCTTGCGACACCTGCCGGGTTTGTTTCGATCCCCTTTACCGCGGGGTCGTCGGCTACATCGGGGATCTCTTCCAACGGGGCGGTTGCGTGGACCGTAGAGCACAATATCGCGGGCGGAACAGACCTTGGGTATGGGGCGGCCGCTGACTATGTGCACCGCGTCAGCCTGACGTTCACCCCGCCGGATCAATATGTCACGCTGGCCTTTGGCGCAGGCTTTGGTGGCGGTGCAGATGACCGGCTCGGAATCGATAACATCCTGATCACCGGCCAGACCGAAACCGACATCCTGTCGGACATCGAAAACCTAACCGGCGGCGCATTAGAAGACAGCCTGACTGGCAACGGCGCTGCCAACGTGCTGAACGGCGGCGAGGGCGATGACGTTCTGCAAGGTCTCGGCGGAGACGACATCCTGCTGGATGGCGCGGGCGCGGATGTGGTCGAAGGCGGTGCGGGCGATGACACCATCGTCGCCGGTCGCGGGGGTGCAGATGGCAGTGGCGATCACTACGATGGCGGCGCTGATTTTGACACACTGGACTACAGCGGTGCGACGCGCGGGATCAGCGTCCTCTCCGCTTCGGAACTTGATTACTCTTACGATGTGGACAGCCATGTTTGGGCTGATGACGGCACAAGTTCGGCGCGCGCGTTTGGAGAGACGACCTATACGCCTGGTGACCTTGCCAGGGCGCTGGATTTCTCACTGGCGCGCTCTGCATCTGACATCCTGCGCAATGTCTCAGGCATCGAAGACGCAGAAGAGCAGATCGCCACAGTGACCCAGACGGTGACGGCTCAAGGCAGCTTTGTTGGGTTCGAAGCCATCGTTGGCAGTCAGTTTGATGATTATTTCCACCATGCTGCCGACGTGCAGCAAGTCGCAGGCGGTCTGGGCGATGACGTCTACGATCTTGTCGGGGCATCGCCCGCGCCCTTCACGATTATCGAAGAAGACGCGGGCGGCATCGACACCGTCTACGCCAACTTTGACTATTCCCTGCCCGAGTTTGTTGAGATCCTTCAACTGTTCCACACCTCGACCGGAACAGGCAACGCAGGCGACAATGAAATCTACGGGATTTCCGGCGACCACATTCTGATTGGCGGCTTGGGCGATGACTTCCTTGATGGCGGGGATGGCAGCGATACCGTGGACTACTCTAGTGCCTCTGGGTCGGTGGAAGCCTACCTCAACTTTGCCCTGTCGCGGGGCGCGGATGGCAAGGACACTTATGCCAACATCGAGAACATCCAAGGCAGCGCATTTGACGACCGGCTTGTCGGCGACACCAGCAACAATTTCCTGAACGGCGGTGACGGCGACGATGTCATCAAAGGACTGGGCGGCAATGACCACTTTGAAGGCGGCGCCGGGGATGACCTTATCCGGGGCGGTGACGGTGACGATGTGATCAACGGTGGGGCAGGGTCAGACATCCTGTTCGCTTTGGCAGGGGCCGATGTGCTGGATGGCGGCTCGGAGCGTGACTTCCTCTATGGGGGCCGCGACAGCGACGACCTGATTGGTGGCACGGGCGATGACGAATTGCGCGGCAACCTTGGCAACGACAACCTCATGGGGGACGCGGGCAGTGACGACCTGCGCGGCGGCGGCAACAACGACACGCTTGAGGGCGGCGCGGACGACGACTTCCTCTTTGGTGAAAACGGGCTCGATGTGATCGACGGCGGTGCGGGCGATGACAGGCTGACAGGCGGGTTCGGCGCGGGCACTCTTGACGGGCTGCGCGATGTGTTCATCTACGCCGATAGCGCGTCAGGCAGCGGCGGCTTTGACCGGATCAAGGATTGGGAAGACGGGATCGACCAGATCGACCTGACCGCTTTTGGTTTCAACGATTTCGCGGCGGACGTTCTGGCTCTTGCGTCTGACCGGACGGAAGGGTTGCGCATTGATTTCGGCGGCGGAGATGTGTTGTTCATCGAAGACCTTTTGAAGTCCGACTTTGACGCAGGCGACGTGTTGCTGACCTAGGTGTCCTTTGATTTGCCCGTAGAATTGCGGACGATTGCAGCGGTTCCCGCCTTACGGTTGCACCCATTATGCGATGCGCCTGTTCATCTAGGAACAACTTGCATTGCTGGTGCAACCCACCCCCTTTAGACGGGATCGATCAGTAATAACGCTTTGATCCAACAGAGTGGGTGCGATGTTGAACTTGTGGTTCCTGTCTGTGCTCACCTTTCTGTTTGCGCGCTCTGACCACGGATATGCCGTTCTGAGGCAGCAACCGTGCCAACTCGGCGGTGGCGAACATTCAGGCCGGTCTCGATTTCCTCAACTCACTTGAACGATAGTGAGGGCGCCATCCCGAGGATATCCGCCACTTCAAAACCAAGAACGCCGAACGGAGCCGCGCGTATATCAATGTAAAGCCTCCCCACCTGCCCGAGTTAACGCGAAAAGGTGCTCTGGGCGAAAGGTGCCTTTCATCAGCGCAACTGTGATTGTCCCAACAGCTGCGCGACAGAGGGCATCAGGATGAGAGATTGCTGATGGCTCAGCCGCCGATCTGTTTGGCGGATGGGTCTTCCAGCTTAAGCCTGATCAATGTCGTGATCTGCTCTTTTCGGAAAGACCTATAAC
>CALAIJ010000218.1 GCA_937923365.1 uncultured Sulfitobacter sp. | reverse complement strand
TCGTCGTTGCGGCGGCCGATCAGGCGCTTCACGCCAAAGATCGTGTTGTCGGGGTTTGTCACCGCCTGACGCTTGGCGGCTTGGCCTACCAGACGCTCGTCTTCGGTGAACGCGACGATGGATGGTGTCGTGCGCGCGCCCTCGGCGTTTTCAACAACGCGGGGCTGGCTGCCGTCCATGATGGCGATACAGCTGTTTGTGGTTCCAAGGTCGATACCAATTACTTTGGCCATGATTTGATCCCTCATCTAAGTTAAGGCGATGTCGCGAAGCGCTGGCCCATTCCGGCACCATTGCCCCGCTTTTGAAGAAGCCGAAAACATCTGCTTTCAGCGGTTCGGAGGGTATATAAGGAGCGCATATGCCGCCCGCAACCATTGCAAGGCTGATCGCAGAGGATTCTGTGCCTATTTTTCGATTCATTCCAAAGGAACGGTAAATATATGACGGTTTTGCGGGTCAGAGGCTTCGAGATTCACAAAGGACTGCTGGATGTGTCTGCGCAAGAGGCTCTTGTGGACGCCATTCGCGGCGTTGTCAGCGTGGCGCCCTTGTTCCAGCCCGACACGCCTTATGGCAAGCCGATGTCTGTGCGCATGTCCGCCGCTGGCACCTACGGCTGGTTTTCAGACCGCAAAGGCTACCGCTACGTCAGGGCGCATCCCAACGGGCGGCCATGGCCTGCGATTCCTGACAACGTGCTTGCGATCTGGGACCAGGTCACAGGTCTGGAGCGGCGCCCCGAGTGTTGTCTGATCAACTACTACAGCGACGGTGCCCGCATGGGTCTTCACCAGGACCGTGACGAGGCGGATTTCAAATGGCCCGTTGTCTCCGTGTCGCTGGGCGACGAAGGCCTGTTCCGGATCGGGAACACGACCAAGGGTGGCAAGACAGAGAGCATCTGGCTGCAATCGGGCGATGTGGTCGTCATGGGCGGCGCGGCGCGTTTGACCTATCACGGAGTGGACCGGATCAAGGCCGGTTCATCGACGCTGCTGCCCAAGGGCGGACGGATCAATCTGACGCTGCGGGTGGTTGAGTAGAAGCGGGCCAAATCGTGCCCATTGAGGCAGCCATACCAAGATGCCGTTAGAGGTGCAGAATGGCGATGTGAAGGATACTGCCTGCCGTTACCAAACGCTTCTCCTTTTACAAGCTGCGCATCCACTTGTCGGGCCTTTGGCCTGACCGAACGGTCTTTAGAGACGTGCGCTGCCGAGCAGGATGAATGCTGCAGCGATGCCCCTCATCAAGCTTCATGGAGAAAGCTTCACGATATCGATGCTAGGCTTTGAGTTCGCGCAGCACGTAGATCGGACTGGACCAAGCCTGTGTTCCGTCTTCCAAGGTGACGCGCACATACAAAGGGTTGTCCCTGCCGGTCTGTGGGCTCAGTTTGCGCTCCATTTGAACTGAGGTGTGTGGATTACTGTCGGGCAGCCGGAACAGGCGGATGCCGCGCGGCAGGATATCGGATGCATCCAGCTCGATGTCTTCATACCCGATGTCGGCCAATGCGACGCGTTCATTCACCAAAGCGGTGCTGAGTGTGACATCGCCCGCTGCGCTATCCTCCAGACTGGCAATGAAGCCCGCAAAGTTCCCTGTTGTGACCGATTGCCATGACAATTCTGACCCATCCTTAAGATCAAGTGTTTTGTCGCGGTTAAAGAAATTGACGGGCACAGCGGAGGTTACGGTTGCCTTGTCAAAAACCGCAGAGCCGTCCCACGGGACCGCGCGGAAACGGCCGCGATATTCCGCCCCTTCCCATAAGACACCAATACGGTTGCCAAGGTCTTTTTCACCGTAAGGGCGATAACATCCCAAGTGATCTAAACCGTTGAAGATATCGACACGGCGCACGGGAGAGGTCGCGTCCACGCTCATCTTTAGGTGAACGTCACCGGACGGAAGATGCACAATGTCGCCCATCATCGCCGCCTCACATGGCTTGGTCGCGCAATCAGGGGTCAGCAATGGATCATCAAGGTACTGCGTCGCTGGACCATCGAATGTTGCTGTGACAGTCATCCGGATGCGCCCGCTAGGGCCACCCGTCGTGGCATAATGGTGGCGGGCATTGATACAGTCGATCAAGCCATCCCGCGTCAGTTCAGGCATCAGGAAACATGTCAGTCCGCCTACTGCGCCAAACCATCCGGCACCGGGGTAGCTGGCACCGGGGCGGCCTTTGTGACCATCCGAATTGGCGATGATGCCAACGCGGTATCCGCTCTTGAAGGCATCCTGCACGATCCACTCGAATGTGCCCCATGCGGAATGAACTTCGACAGATTTTTCGAAACGGCCATCGTGGGCCATGGTGATGTCGGCATAGCGCCCGCCGCAGTGGGCAAAACAGATGACATCCCATTCTTTGTTTTCTGCAAAGGCTTCGAACAACTCACCCGCTGTGTGACAATCCGTGCCAACGTCACTTTGATCTTCGATTAAGGCGTGGGAAGAACGGCGCATCGTACGCCCTTCAACTGGGAAGAACACGTTGCGGTCCCCGCCAAGTGCGGTGTTACCTGACCATTCATAGCCAGGAAGCGTGACGAATTCTCCGTCTTGGTTGAAATGTGCGGTGACCTTGTTGAGGTCTTTCCAGAATGTATCCGTCATTTGGAAATCATTGCCTTGGTGGGCGCAGGCATCCAGAAACGCTTTGTCGCGGCCGAAGGTGAAGTAATCGGCTGCGCTGTTGGTGCCCAAAGTCTCGTCTGATTGGCCATGCAGATCACCCCAATAGCTTTTGAGCGGCGGCGCGGCTGCGACGGCTGAAGGATTGCATGTCGTTACAATCGATCCATCGGGCGCGTGCAGGGAGATGCTCAAAGGGCCATGGCCCTGTGCGACCAGACCGTCGAGGACGGTTGCAAACGTCCCGTCAACAACGTCGATCGTATCTGGCAAGTTTTCGATTGGTTGGTTTGCCTTAGGCGTCAGCGTCATCGAAGCCTTGTTGGTTGGATTACCCCAAGTGTCTTCGGCTTTGATCTTCAGCGCAAAGGGCTGACTGCTGGCAATCGTTGACGGCACCACCGACCCATGTCTCTGGCACGCCGGGGACAAGGGAGATCGCCGGCTGCTCTGGCAGGGTTTGGAAGTTGTAGGTCGCGATTGGGTCGACCAGAACGCGGAATTCATACCGGCTTTCGCAGAAGGTTTGCAGCCGCATGCCCGGGCCGCCGTGATCCGTTACGCCAAAGCGAACCGTGATCGTGTCGCCCTCTTTCATGAAGCCTTTGACAACCTTGATCTGCAGTGTCCGGTCCCATGGTCGAATGTTGCCTTTGGGGTCAAAACGGGCCTGAAGGACGGCATTGTTTGAGGCCACAACTTCAGTGTATCCAGCGGCCGCAGGGTCATCGAACTGCGGGTTTGTCTGGTCTGTGGCAAACCGCCAGACAACGCGGATGCTGCCACTGTCATCAACGCCGAAGCGCCCGGCCGTATAGGTCAGCGTAAAGCTTTGATACGTGCCAGCGTCGAATTCACCCGATTTGTCCAAAACGGCGGTGCCCAGATGCGACGGGTCAATCGGTGTCCGCAGCGTCCCGTTGTGCATTTCAAGCGGCGTCATGAGGGAATTCGGATCAGACATGTGCGATACCTTTTTGGCGTTTGGATTTACAGGTTCAAGCGGCTGGAAACTGATCTTTGTGCAGCATATCGTAGATGGCCGTCCAGTCCTGCCCGCCACGCCCAGCCTCTTGGGCATCGGCGTAAATCGTTTCGGCCTGTGTCGGGAGCGACAGAGATACCCCAAGTTCTTTTGACAGCGTTAGCGCGATATCAAGATCTTTTTTGGCCAAGTCGATCATGAAGGCCGGTGTCAGATCCCCCTTCAGGACCTTGGCAGGATAGGTCGTACTCATGTGCCCGCGACCAGCCGCAGTTCCGTTCATGACACTTACAGCAAGGTCGCGGTCCAAACCCGTCGCATCCGAAAATGTAAGGACTTGCGCAGTGAGCACGTTCAAACTGGTGGTCATCAGGTTGTTGACGATCTTCATGCGCGATCCGGTTCCCGGCCCACCACAGTCAATGATCGTATCGCCCATACATTCCAGGATCGGGCGCGCTGTCTCAAGATCGTCTTTTTCGGCTCCAACCATGAACAAAGAGGTGCCCAGAGCGGCCTCGACCGAGGTGCGGCCAACGGGGGCATCCACCATCGCGATGTTTTTGGCAGCCAAGTCTTTGCGGATGCTATCGGTCTCGGACGGATGAATGGTCGACATATCGATCAGAATGGCGCTGTCTTGCATCCCCTCGATAATACCGTCCTTGTCAAAGACTGCATGTCGGACGACGTCTCCATTGGGCAGCATTGTGATGACGACTTCCGCCCCCTTCGCCGCCTCGGCAGGAGATTGCGCAGCCAGTCCGCCATTTAGCACGTGACGGTTCATCGCGGTGCCTGAAGGATCAAACCCCACGACACTGTGCCCGGCCTTCATCAGGTTCTTGGCCATAACGCAGCCCATAGTGCCCAGCCCAACAAACGCGATATTTGTCATTTCATTTCCCCATATGCTCTTTGATTTGTTGGTCCCGACTGAGGCACAATCACCCGTCCATATTCACTTGGCTGACGAACTTGGTTTTGCAGTAAGCGTCAAAGCCTTCAGGACCGCCTTCGCTTCCCATGCCACTGTCTTTCACACCGCCAAACGGTGCTTCGGCCAAAGCAGGAGAGAAGTTATTGACGCCAATCCAGCCTGCTTCAAGATCGTCGGCAATGTTCGTGGCGATATCCAGCGACCGCGTAAACGCATAGGCAGCAAGGCCAAAATCCAACCCGTTAGCCAGTTTCAAAGCTTCATCGTAAGTGGAAAACGGAACAATAGGGGTGATTGGACCAAAGGGTTCCTTGGTCATCAAAGTGGAGTCGTGCTCCAGATCGGTGACAATCGTTGGCTCCCAGAAATGGCCTTTGCCCGCGATACCTTTGCCGCCCGTGATGGTTTTGCCGCCACGCGCCTGCACATCTGACATAATCTGTTCCATGTTCTGAACACCGCGCGCATTTGCCAGCGGGCCCATCGTCACTCCGTCCTTCATGCCATCACCCACGTTCAGCGCAGCCACACGCTCTGTGAAACGCGACAGGAACTTTTGGTAGAGGGACTCGTGTACATAAACACGGCTGACGCCCAGACAGACCTGACCTGCGTTGCGGTATTTGAAACCGGCCGTCATGTCGGCCGCCTTTTCCACATCAGCGTCGCCAAAAACCAGAACAGGCGCATGCCCGCCCAATTCCATCGTTGCCGGTTTCAACAATTCGCCTGCAAGCTTGCTTAGCTGGCGACCAACCGCGACTGATCCGGTCAGGGATACTTTGGTGATGATCGGTGAGCGGATCAGGTAGTCAGAAATCATGGCTGGATCACCCATGACCATATTCAAAACACCGTCCGGCACACCCGCATCCTGGCAGGCTTTGACGATTCCTGAAGACACGCCCGGTGCCTCTTCAGATGGCTTGATAATAAGGGAACAACCCGCGCCCAAAGCGGCTGCAATCTTGCGGCCAAACATCACGCCCGGAAAATTCCAAGGAGAGAAAGCAGCGACCGGACCGATAGGTTCCTTGATCGTTGTTTGGCGATACCCCGGCTGGCGTTGCGGCAACAAGCGCCCGTAAGTCCTTATGGCCTCTCCGGCGCACCACTGGAAAACATCAACAGTGCGATCAAGTTCGCCGCGCGATTCTGCAAGTGGCTTGCCTTGCTCCAAGGTCATAAGAACGGCCAGTTCGGGAATGCGTTCCTCGATCAATGTGGCACAGCGATTGAGGGTTTTAGAACGCTCCCAGGGGGAAGTCTTGGACCAAACTTTAAATCCACGGTCAGCAGCCTCTAAGGCGCGATCCAAGTCAGATTTATCTGCGCTGCAGACCAGTGCAACGACTTCGTCGGTCGCGGGGTTGGTCACCTCGATGGTCTCAGCGCTACCACCTTCACACCAGTCGCCGTCGATAAACAGTTTTCGCTTGTCCATGAAGCATCTTCCTACAAAGTGGCAATGAGTTATTGGCATAGAATCGCCAGTATAGTATGCAGTATATCCAATTAATCTTGCACTACTATATAGTAAGTGACTGAAGCATTGTCTGGGAAAACTGCGCCATGCCAACGACTCTTGAAGCAATTGGGGCGCGGTTAGAGCGCGTTTCCAAGACGTCAGAAACACGCATAAAGCATCGCCAGTTGGCCGAAGCCATCCTGGAGCTGATCCAAGAAGGGGACCTTCGGCCCGGAGCTTCCCTCCCAACAGAGACCGACCTGACAAAAGCATTGCCCTATAGCCTTGGTACCATCCAAAAGGCATTGCGCAATCTGTCCGAACTCGGTGTTGTCAGTCGAAAGACAGGTTCAGGCACGATTGTCGCGGAACGGTCAGAAGAGATTTTTGACCTTTGGCAGTTCCGGTTCGTGGGCGATGATTCCGACGCGGTCTTGCCAGTTTACAGCAAGGTCACAGACATCGTTAAAACCCACCAGAAAGGTCCGTGGAGCACGTTTCTTGGAGATGAAGATCACTATGTCAGGATCACGCGCGAGATTGACGTTGATCACCGCTTTAAACTGATGAATTTC
>CALAIJ010000217.1 GCA_937923365.1 uncultured Sulfitobacter sp. | reverse complement strand
ATCTGATCGGAACGTCGAATGTGGCCACGGGGCCCGCGCGGATCAAGATGCACAGCCGCGGGATGTTGCTGATCTTGCCTGCGCGCCTTATTCGGCCGGTTGTGGCTGCATTGTTGCAGCCTGATGCCGCGCGGTGGCCTGCTCTCTGAACACCACATAAAGGCCTGCGGCCATGGTCACCAGAATGCCAAGGCTGGCCAGTGGATTTGGCAGTTCGGCAAAAACAGCAAAACCTAGCAATGTGGCGACGGGGATCTCGAGGTATTGCATCGGAGCCAGCGTCGCCGAGGGCGCGTAGCGCAAGGACCATGTCATCAACAGATGCGCCACAGTGCCCAGAACGCCGATCCCCAGCAGAAGTGTCCATTCTTGCGCGTCAGGGATGACCACGCTTAGCACATCGACGTCCATTCTGCTGCCCAGCAAGATCAAAGGGATCATAAGCCCGATGGCCATCACACCGCTGACCGCTTGCAGACCGACGGGATCGGTCTCTTTGGCGATCTGGCGCGTGACCAGCATAAAGACGGAGAAATTTGCGGCCACAAATACAGGCAGCATTGCGGGCCATCCGACCGTGGCAAAACTGGGCTGAACCACCAATAGGGTGCCAATGAAGCCGACCACGCAGGCAAGCAGGCGCCGGTGTCCGACTTCTTCCTGAAGGACGTAGCGCCCCAGAACCAGCATGAAGAATGGCATCACAAAAACAATCGCCACGGCATCTGCAAGGGGCAGATATTTCAATGCCGTAAACATCGCCCCGATCCCCAGCACATGTAGCACAGTTCTCAGGAACGTCAGCCAAAGGATGCGCCCGCGCATGCGCCAGGCCCGCCCCGTGACCCACACAAGCGGGATTAGCACAAGTGCCTGCACGGCAAAGCGGACAAACACGACTTCGCCCAAAGGAATGGTAGCACCCAGCACTTTTGCAACCGCATCCCCGATAGGGGCGACGATGCAGAAACCGAGCATCAGTGCGATGCCTAAAACGGGGCGATCATGGGTCATGGCCGAAGTATTAATGACAGGTCTCTGGCCTCGCAACCCCGGGTTGCGTGCGCAAATGCTCCGGATTGTGTCACGTTGGTGCGGATTTGCAGCAGTTTCTTAGCGTGTTTGGCACAATTGCTACGGCTTTTCGGAGAGGCAAGGTTGTGGGCTGGACAAAAATATTCCCCCTCAAGTTGTGCCTTGAGGGAGGGCGTCAAGCAGCAGGGCGGCTGAACTTGACGCGGTTACGGCCGCGGGTCTTGGCTGCGTAAAGTGCCTTGTCCGCCTGGTCCAACAGGTCGGAATGCGAACATTCGAGCTTTTGCGGCCCGTCCTGGGGGGCACATCCGATGGCCATGCCGATGCTGATGGTGACCGGAATGGGCAATGTATCACCGGGCACGTCAAAGGGCAGTGCGCCGATGTCGTTGCAGATACGGATCGCCACATCCCGCGCTTCCTCAGGGGTGGTTGCAGGCAGGACGATCAGAAATTCCTCACCGCCGATGCGCGCGACCAGATCGTTGGGGCGCATCGTGGTGCGCAGGCGTTTGGCCACTTCGACCAGCACCGCATCCCCCGAAGCATGACCGTAGATGTCATTGATCCGCTTGAAATGATCCAGATCGGCCACCATCACCGCGAACGGGTGCCCGTTGCGCTGTGCGTGGGCTGCAATGCGTGTCAGTTGCGGGATTGCGTAGCGGCGATTGTACAGGCCCGTCAGCGGGTCAACCACCGCCGCCTTGACACCGGACCGATAGGTATCGCGCAATTGCGCATCCAGACGCTTGCGTTTGACCAATGTCTTGAGCCGCACAGAAAGCTCGGCGGCCTCAAAGCCGTTCATCATCGCGTCATCGGCCCCCAGATCAAGCGCTTGCGCGGCCAAGGGCCCGTCGGGGTTGGCCTGGATTACCATCAGGGCAGCGTGCCGCGTCTGTGCATTGGCCCGCAAGGTAGAGATCATCCGAAGAACCGCGCCCTTCTCGACAGGATCAGCCGAAGAGATCAACACAATTGCATCGGGGACCCCCCCGTCCTGGATGTCTTGCAGCAGGTCACGACCGCGCGATAATTCGATCCGTCCGCGCATCAGGGGCGTCAATTGCTGGCGCCAATGTTGTACGCGGCTGCTCTCTGCGCTGACCATAAGAATGCGGGTGGGGTGGACAAAATCGGTCCTGGGTTCAGCCATGCCAAGTGCGGCAGAAGTCTCTTCGCGCACACGCCATTCAGCAGATGTGTTCTGGGCGCGGATCAGGCTGCGCACACGGCCCAGAAGCCACGCGTCGTCGCAGGGCCGTGAGATAACGTCGTGCACCCCGCCCTCAAGGGCTGCAACGCGTGCCAGATGATCGGCCTTTTCGGACAATGCAATGACGGGAATGTCTCGGGTCAAAGGCTCCGTACGCAGCACATTGAATAGGGCGACAGCGCTCCCGTCTGGCAACGACATGGCACAGATGATCAGATCGGGGGCTTCTGACTGTGCGAGCAGTATCGCTTCAGCTTGGTCGCCTGCTTGCAGAACCTCGTAAAAGGCTGAGGCCAGCTTGACCTTCAACACGATACGGTTCGTGGCAATGGCGTCGACGATCAGGATTTTGCCCAGCACGTGCCTACCTTTGCGTTCAAGAAAACGGGGTCAGGAAAAAATGTTTCATGGGGCAGTCTTTGCGCCTATTGGTTAACAAACCGTTTCGAATGCGGCTAAAACAGGAGCTGTCCCATGGGCAATACGCGGGAATCTGCCGAGGTGATCGGTTTGCAGGCACTTGCCTGGCTTGCCACAAATGATGATCTGTTGCCCAGCTTTCTGGGCAGCACCGGTGCCAGTGAAAGCGATCTGCGCGAACGGGCCGCTGATCCGCAGTTTCTGGGCGCGGTGCTGGATTTCCTGATGATGGATGACGCCTGGGTTGTCGGGTTTTGTGATGCGCAAGGGCTGCCATATGACCGGATCATGCCCGCCCGCGCAGCTCTTCCTGGTGGAGAGCAGGTCAACTGGACATGAGCACAAAGCCAAATGAAATCAAGGCGCTGATCTTTGACAAAGACGGCACCCTCTTTGACTTCGCCACCACATGGGAGACATGGGCCGCCGCCTTTCTGCGCCGTTTATGCGATGGCGATGAAAGCCAGGCCGCCAAGGTCGGTGCCGCCATCGGGTTTGATCTGCACAAGGCCAAATTCGCCCGCGACAGTGTGGTGATTGCGGGCACGCCGGGGGAGGTCACGCAAACTCTGCTGCCCTTTTTCCCCGGCCAGAATGCGGCATCCTTGCTGCAGATCCTGAACGAAGAGGCCGAGCAGGCCCCACAGCAAGAGGCAGTGCCTCTGGCGCCTTTGTTAACAGACTTCCGCGCCCGCGGGTTAAGACTTGGCGTTGCCACGAACGATGCCGAAGCTCCCGCGCGGGCGCATCTGGGACAGGCGGAGGTGACCGGGTACTTCGACTTTATCGCGGGCTTCGACAGTGGCTATGGGGGCAAACCTGCACCGGGGCAACTGCTGGCATTTGCCAAGGCCGTTGACGTTGATCCGGCGCACATCGCCATGGTCGGTGACAGCACCCATGACCTGCGCGCGGCGCGGGCTGCGGGGATGCTGGCTGTCGCTGTGCTGACGGGCATGGCCGATCACGATGATCTTGCCCCCTTTGCAGATGTTATCCTGCCCGACATCGGGCATTTGCCAGACTGGCTTGAACGCTGATCTTCGGCACGGCGCACACGAAAAACGACACAACCCGTCGCGAATGGGACGGATGCACGGCCGTCCGCAGGGCCTTCTAAAGAGAAATCTTTCAAGGAGACCCACATGGCCGAACGTTCCAAACGCAGATCCCGCAGTGGCGGGCGCGCGGGCGCCCAGGACCGTCGTGGGACGTCCGTGATCGAGCAGATGCCGTGGAAGCCACCCGTCAATATCGACCGCCCAACGGAGCCTTTGAACGAAGAAGGGGTCCTGGCCGTCCACGACGGGGCAATGCGCATCCTCGAAGAGATCGGGATCGAGTTCCTGAACAAGGAAGCCCGCGACATCCTTGCCAAAGCCGGTGCCACAGTGGAGGACGAGAACGTGCGCATGGGCCGCGATTTCGTCATGGAATGGATCGGCAAAGCGCCGTCTGAATTCACCCTCACGCCGCGCAACAAAGACCGCAAGATCACCATCGGCGGAAAAAATCTTGTGTTTGGCAATGTCTCCAGCCCGCCCAACTACTTTGACATGGCCATCGGCAAGAAAGTCCCAGGCACCCGCGAGATGTGCAAGGATTTGCTGCGGCTCACGCAGTATTTCAACTGCATCCACTTTGCAGGCGGCTATCCGGTGGAACCTGTCGATATCCACGCCTCTGTGCGCCACCTTGATGTGCTTTACGACAAGCTGACACTGACCGACAAGGTCATGCACGCCTACAGCCTTGGCCGAGAGCGGGTCGAGGACGTGATGGAGATGGTGCGCATCGCAAACGGCCTCACCCATGAGGAATTCGATAACACGCCGTCGATGTATACCAACATCAACTCCACCTCGCCGTTGAAGCATGACTTTCCGATGATGGACGGCTGGATGCGCATGGCGCGGCGCGGGCAGGGCTTGGTCGTCACACCTTTCACGCTGGCAGGGGCCATGGCGCCCGTGACCATGTCGGGTGCGGTGGCGCAATCCCTGGCCGAAGCGCTCTGTGCGGTGGTGCTGGCGCAGATCATTCGCCCGGGCTGTCCGGTGGCGATCGGGACGTTCACCTCCAACGTCGATATGAAGTCAGGCGCGCCTGCCTTTGGCACGCCGGAATACATGCGTGCCACGCAAATGACCGGACAGATGGCGCGGTTTTACAACTTGCCGATGCGGTCTTCGGGCGTCTGTGCGGCGAATGTGCCCGATGGGCAGGCGATGTGGGAGACGTCCAATTCCCTTTGGGCCGCGGTG
>CALAIJ010000216.1 GCA_937923365.1 uncultured Sulfitobacter sp. | reverse complement strand
TGAGCTGGACAGTCTTCTTTGCGGTTTTGCTGGCGGCGGCGTTGCACGCCACGTGGAATGCATTGGTCAAAGGCGGGGCGGACAAGACCGTGAATATGACCGGCGTTGTCGTGGGCCACACGCCTGCGGCATTGGTCGCATTGATGATCTTTGACGCGCCTGCGCTGGCCAGTTGGCCCTATCTGATCGGCGGCATGATCGCGCATTTCGGCTATCAGGTGTTTCTTCTGGGGGCCTACGCCAAAGGCGACCTGAGCCAAGTCTACCCCATTGCGCGCGGCTCTGCTCCTTTGATCGTCACGGGCGTCAGCGTGCTGGCGCTGGGCGTGGTGCTGGCCCCGCTGGAACTTTTGGCCGTGGGGGTGATTGCAGCGGGCCTGATCTCCATGGCGCTGGTGCGTAGCGGGGACGGCAGCCGCAACTGGGCGGCGGCAAGGCTGGCGCTGGTGACGGGCTGTTTCATTGCGTCCTATTCGCTGATTGACGGATTGGGCGCGCGGGTTTCGGGCAGCCCAGTAGGGTTCTACGCGTGGCTGGGGCTGCTGAACGCTGGCGTCTTTCTGGTCTATCTGTGGGTCACGGATCGCGCTGTTATCAGCCGGACGTTTACCACGGGGCGCAAGGTGATGGCGGTGGGCGGCACCGCCTCTTTTGTGGCCTATGCGCTGGTGGTCTGGGCCTTCACTCAAGCGCCGATCGCCTTGGTGACGGCCCTGCGTGAGACTTCGATCGTTTTTGCGGTACTGATCGGTGTGGTGGTGTTTAAGGAACGTCTGGACACGCCCAAAGTGCTGGCCGTTGGGCTGGTGCTCAGCGGCGCGGCCTTGCTGCGATATGCAGGGCTTTAGACCGCAGCGCACGCATCAAGGGTAAAGTGCCGCGATTGTGCCCAACGTTCTCGCATAGGTAGTTTTTCATCCCGTAAAGGCCTGATGACTGCCCAATTGTCGCCATTTCAGAAACGATACTGAAACCCAGACAACAGGTGTTTGGGAATCGTATCATGGTTATGTTTAAGGGTAATAATACGCTGGGTTTTGGCGCAACCGGGGCTTTGTCAGCGCCGCCGCTGGCCAATGCCAACTTTGCGCCCAAGGGCGGCGAAGGGGCGGTGACGTCTGATCTTGGTTTGCAACTGTTGCGGCGGATCGCAGGGCTCTAATCGCGCTTCGCCAAACGTGCAGCGCGCCCGCCACGGCGCTTGGAAAAGGCACCCGCCCGCTTGGGCAGTTCGTCCATAATGGCGCGGCGTTCTTCAGCGCCCATTCGTGACCACGCGCCAATCTCGTCGATAGAGCGCAAACAGCCCGTGCACAGGCGCGTTTCGGGGTGCACCACGCAGATTTTGATGCAGGGGCTTTCCACCTCGGCGCGTTTCCAGATTTCATCCGACATGAGAGCCCCTTATCACGCGTAAACGGTCCAGCGCACCTTGCAAGATATAGCCTGCGGCCACGTGATCAATCACCTCAGCGCGACGCTTTCGTGACGTATCCGCCTCCAGCAGCGCACGTTCGGCAGCGACGGTGGACAGGCGTTCATCCCAAAAGGTGATGGGCAGGTCTTCGAACCGCTCGAAATTGCGGGCAAATGCGCGGGTAGACTGGCACCGTGGCCCTTCAGAGCCATCCATATTACGCGGCAGACCCAAGACCAGACCACCGATGCGGCGCTCGGCAATCAGTTCTGACAGGCGCGCAGCATCCACGCCAAACTTCTTGCGGCGTACGGTCTCCAGCGGTGTGGCGACGGACAGAAAGTTGTCGCTGACCGCCACGCCGATGGTCTTGTCGCCAAGATCAAGGCCGATAAGCGCCTGCATCGGGGGCAGGGCGGCGGCAAAGCCGTCCATGTCATCAAAGATCATTCCGCCACGCCCGCTTGACTGCCTGCGGCACGGATCATGTCCAGCGCCCCTTCGTCACCTGCAAATACCTGAAGTGCGTTGTCATAAATGGCGCGCGCGCGATTGCGTTCGTTCAGCACCCCCAGCGAGGTGATCAGCCGCGCCCAGTCCTGAGGCGGCCCGCCTTCGCGTGCCAAGCGGTCAGAGAGGCCTGCGACCATGCCGCCGATCATTTCCATCCGCTCGGTCGCGGACATTTCGCTGGCCGCTTCGATGTCGGCAGACGACGGTCCGGGTTGCGCGCCTTTGCCGATAGCCGGGATCGTGTAATCGACACCTGCCAAGGGCGCGATCGACATGATCTGGCGCTGGATCGGGGCGATCCAAGGTGCGTCTTCGGGGCCACGGCGCAGTAGTGCATCCCACAGGCGCAAGGCCTGGTCTGGCCGACCGGTCTGCACCAGCATCAGACCCAGATAATAGCGCGCCGCACCGTTGTCGGGTTCACTGTTGAGAACCTCGCGAAAGGCCACTTCGGCTTCGGGAGAGACATAGCCGCCAGCCGCCAGCACCAGAAATTCGGCATAATCGACAAGGTCTTGCACCTCGGCCTGCGGCCCCAAGATGCTGAGCACGGTTTTCTGCGCCTCTACGGCACTGGCGAACTTGCCTGCTTTGGCCTCGTAGTTGGCAAGCAGTCGGTAGCCTTGCAGGTCATCGCCGCTTTCGGCCACTTTCTGGCGCAGCAATTCCAGCAAGCGCAGGTCTTGCGCCGATAGCTGAACGTCCAGAATGCCTTGGGGGATGCTGGCTTCGGCGGTTTGCTGGTCGGGGCGGTTTTCTCGCAATTCTTTGGCGAAAGCGATGCGGTCCGCCAGTGCCATATCGCCATAACCGGGGGCGCCGCGCCACATGTACAAGGCGACGGGCACCGCCATCAAACCGATCAGCAATGCCGCCAGTGCCACGGGTCGCGGGCCGCTTGCGGCGGGGGCTGTGTCTTGGGCGGCGGTGTCTGCCGCCAGAATGCGCCGCGAGATTTCGGTCCGCGCACGCTCTGCATCCTCTTTGGCCACGACACCGCGCGCGACATCGCGCTCCACCTCGGCCAGTTGGTCGCGGTAGATTTGCAAATCGAAGGTATCCACGGGCATATCAGGCCCGCTGCGCCACAGCGCACGGGCCAGCACCAAGCCTACCAATGCGACCATTGCCGCCGAAGTGATCCAGAACATCATATGTCACATGTAGCCGCTGGCAGGCTGGTGCAAAAGAGCGCATTTGCCGCGCACTTTGCCGCAGGCCGCCAGTTTTGAAGGTGATTGCACGCGATGTCGCAAAATTGATATGGAATGCCGTGGAGAGTATCCTCATTTTCGCCCATCTCTCCACAACAGCGACAGGATGCGGGGAACCTCCGCGAATCCACATCAGGGGATGTTCGATGAAAAAATACTCCGTTTTTGCCGTGGCACGAGAGGCCATGCGCCATCACACAGGCTGGAACCGCGCATGGCGCGATGCGCAGCCCAAAAAGAAGTATGACGTCATCATCATCGGGGCGGGCGGCCACGGGCTGGCCACGGCCTATTACCTTGGCAAGAATTTCGGCATCACCAATGTCGCTATTCTGGAGAAAGGCTGGCTGGGCGGCGGCAACACGGGCCGCAACACCACGATCATCCGCTCCAACTATCTGCAAGACCCGTCGGCTGCGATCTACGAAAAGGCCCGTAGCCTCTACGAGACGATGTCCCAGGACCTCAACTACAACGTCATGTTTTCCCCACGCGGCGTCATCATGCTGGCCCAGACAGAGCACGAAGTGCGCGGCTACAAGCGCACGGCGCATGCCAATGCCTTGCAAGGGGTCAAGACAGAGTTCATCGATCCGCAGCGGGTCAAGCAGTTGGTGCCCATCATGAACATCGATGGACCGCGCTATCCGGTCCTTGGCGGGTTGTGGCAGGCACGCGGCGGCACGGCGCGCCATGATGCGGTGGCCTGGGGCTATGCACGGGCGTGCTCTGACATGGGCATGGACGTCATCCAGAAATGCGAAGTCACAGGCGTGCGCAGTGCGGGCGGCAAGGTCGTGGGTGTCTCCACCAATCGCGGCGACATTGATTGCGACAAGTTGGGCATGGTCGTGGCCGGACATTCAGGCCATCTGGCCGATATGGCGGGTTTCCGGTTACCGGTCGAATCCGTAGCCCTGCAGGCGCTGGTGTCCGAGCCGATCAAGCCCTGCATGGACGTGGTCGTCATGGCCAACACCGTGCACGGCTACCTCAGCCAGTCCGACAAGGGTGAGATGGTCATCGGCGGCGGCACCGACGGCTACAACAACTTTACCCAGCGCGGGTCATTCCACCATGTGGAGGAAACCGTGCGCTCCCTGATCGAGACATTCCCCATGCTGAGCCGCCTCAAGATGCTGCGCCAGTGGGGCGGGATCGTGGACGTCACGGGGGACCGTTCGCCCATCCTGTCCAAAACGCCCGTTGAGGGCGTGTTCATCAACTGCGGTTGGGGTACAGGCGGCTTCAAGGCCATCCCGGGCTCAGGCTGGGGCTTTGCGGAACTGATGGCAAAGGGGCAGTCGCCCCTTACCGACGCCTTCGGAATGGAGCGATTTCAGGAAGGCCGCTTTATTGACGAATCCGTGGCCGCAGGGGTGGCACACTGATGGCGCGCCTTTGTCTAACGCCCGCCAAAATCGTCCGTGCTTGGATCAACAGCCCGCAGGATCGTCTTGCGGGTCCGCGCCATCGCGTCCTCCCGAAGATCATTGCGGGTTGGCAGAACAATATCTTCGCGCAGTTTCAGGCCTTTACGATGCTCGTAAATCGCCAGCACAGCGGCACCAATAACTATCGCCAAAAACAGATATGCAAGCCATTCCATACCCTCAAAATGGTCATGATGGCACAGAACTTCAAGATCGGAGCCCGCCCATGCTGAGCCCGACCTGCCACGCCTGCGGCGTCACCGCAGAAGAAACCGAATTCCACGCTGGTGGAGAAGCGCATCTCAAGCGTTTCGGCCCCGGCTCCTCCGATGCAGAGTTTGAATCGTATCTGTTCACCCGCCAGAACCCCAAAGGTGTGCACTTTGAACGTTGGCGCCATGCCAACGGCTGCGGCAAGTGGTTCCACGTGGCGCGCTGCACCATGACCCTCGAGGTTTTCGCCAGCTACAGCGCCCAGACCTACGCTCCGCCAGCGGATGTTCTTGACGCGATCAAGGCCAGACGCCCCGATTGGGAAATGGAAGACTGACACCCATGCTTCACCCTTCCCATAAACTCATCCGCCCTCTCTCCAGCCACGAAGGCCCAAGATCATGAGCACCAGACTTGCCACAGGCGGACGCCTGCTGAACAAATCAAAGCCCGTCGGGTTCACCTTCAACGGCAAACAGATGCGCGGTTACGCGGGCGACACGCTGGCCTCGGCCTTGCTGGCCAACGACCAGATGCTGGTCGGCCGCTCGTTCAAGTACCACCGTCCGCGCGGGATCGTGGCCGCGGGCCCCGAAGAGCCCAACGCATTGGTCAATCTGGGCTCGGACGCCACGTTCGAGCCCAATGCGCGCGCCACCACCACACCGCTTTTTGACGGGTTGGAGGCTGCCAGCCAGAACCACTGGCCCAGCCTTGAATTCGACGTAGGTGCCATCAACAAGCACCTCAGCCGGTTCTTGCCTGCGGGCTTTTACTACAAGATGTTCATGTATCCGCGTGCCTTCTGGAAGCATGTCTACGAACCCGTGATCCGCCAGTCCGCAGGCTTGGGCAAAGCGCCCAAAGACCGCGATCAGGACACGTACGAGCATTTCTATGGCTTCTGCGACGTGCTGATTGTTGGTGGCGGTGTGGCCGGCCTTCAAGCCGCGATGAGCGCCGCGAAGAGCGGGGCCCGCGTGATCGTGATGGAACAAACAGCCCATTGGGGGGGGCGCGCACCTGTGGACGGCGGCACGGTCGACGGCACACCTGTGGATAAGTTCGTGGACGAAATGGTGGCTAGCCTGTCGGACATGGACAATGTCACCTTGCGTCTCAACACCATGGGGGCAGGGGTCTACGATCATGGCTATGCGCTTGGCTATGAGCGTCTGACCGATGATCAGGCAGAGGCTGCGGGCCCGCGCCACCGTCTGTGGCGGGTCCGTGCGGCACATATCATCACCGCGACAGGCGCCATTGAGCGCCCTCTCAGCTTTGCCGGAAACGACATTCCGGGCGTCATGCTGGCAGCCTCTTTGCGCGACTATCTGGTCAACTACGGGGTCTCTGCAGGCGACCGCACCGTGGTCGTGACCAACAACGATAACGCTTACCTTACGGCAATTGCGCTCAAGCATGCTGGGCTCGACGTGCCTTTGATCGTGGATGCGCGTGTGCTGCCGCAGGACTCTGCGCTGATGGAGCAGGCCAAGGCCTTGGGCATCCGCGTCCTGATGGGCCACGCCATCGCAAGCGTCAAAGGTGGCAAGCGCGTGACCGGCGTCGAAGTCTGCGCGCAAGCAGGTGAGGGTGCCGTTCTGGAGGAGATCACCTGCGACGCGGTTGCCATGTCGGGCGGCTGGTCGCCCGTGGTGCACTTGTGGTCGCACTGTGGTGGTAAGTTGCGCTGGGATACGACCCATGCGTGTTTTTCTCCGGATGTGGATAACCCGCCTTTGGGGGCGGATGGCGCGGGCTTTGTGACACCTGCGGGTGCAGCAGCGGGCGTCTTTGCGCTGGATGATGTGCTGAATGATGCCCATGCGGCTGCGGACGGTGTGATGACCACCTTGGGCTTCAAACTGCCCAAAGGTCTGACCGCCCCTTCTGCCGAGCGGCGCGAGGATGCGCCCATGGCCCCCGTCTGGATGATGCCGCAGGGTGCTGCGATCAAGTTGCGCGAAAAGACGTGGCTTGATTATCAGAACGACGTCAAGGTTTCTGACGTGCGGCTGGCGGCCCAAGAGGGTTTCGTCAGTGTCGAACATGCCAAGCGCTATACCACGCTGGGTATGGCCACCGATCAGGGTAAGCTCAGCAACATCAATGGCTTGGCGACGCTTGCGGGCGCGCTGGACCGCGACATTCCAAGCGTCGGCACGACGACCTTCCGCCCGCCGTACCACCCGATTTCATTGGCGGCGATCGCAGGCGACAGCAAGAACCACACATTCCAGCCGATCCGCCGCACGCCGATGCACGACTGGCATGATGCCAACGGGGCGGAATGGGAACCGGTGGGCGCGTGGCGGCGGCCCTATGCCTTCAAGCAGGGCGACGAAAGCACCCATGACGCGGTCATGCGCGAAGTCACTAACACGCGCAACAACATGGGGCTTTTGGATGCCTCTACCCTTGGCAAGATCATCGTCAAGGGGCCGGACGCGGGCCGCTTCCTCGACATGATGTACACCAACATGATGTCCAATCTGAAAGTGGGCAAATGCCGCTACGGGCTGATGTGCTCAGAAAACGGGTTCCTGATCGACGATGGTGTCGTGGCGCGCATTGATGAGGACACGTGGCTTTGCCATACGACCACAGGCGGTGCCGAGAGCATTCACGGTCACATGGAAGAGTGGCTGCAAACCGAATGGTGGGACTGGAAAGTCTACGTGGCCAACGTGACCGAACAATACGCCCAAGTCGCTGTTGTTGGCCCCAATGCCCGCAAGTGTCTCGAAAAGCTGGGCGGAATGGATGTCTCCAAAGACGCGCTGGGCTTTATGGAATGGGCCGATGGCACGCTGGGTGGCTTCAAGGTGCGGATCTACCGCATCAGCTTCTCGGGTGAGCTGTCCTTCGAGATCGCCATTGATGCCAGCCAGGGCCAAGCGTTCTGGGACGCGCTGATGGTGGCGGGCAATGATCTGGGCGTCATGCCTTACGGCACCGAATGCCTGCACATCCTGCGCGCTGAAAAGGGCTTTATCATGATCGGGGACGAGACCGACGGCACGGTCATCCCGCAGGATCTGGGCCTGCACTGGGCGCTGTCCAAAAAGAAAGACGACTATCTGGGCAAGCGCGCGCAAGAGCGCAGCCACATGACCGACCCTGCACGTTGGAAACTGGTGGGGCTTGAGACTGTCGATGGCAGCACATTGCCGGATGGGGCCTATGCCGTCGCCGAGGGTGAGAACGCCAACGGCCAGCGCAACACGCAGGGGCGCGTCACGTCCAGCTATCATTCGCCCACGCTGGGCAAAGGGATCGCCATGGGGCTGGTGCTGAACGGGCCTGACCGCATGGGCGAGGTGCTGACCTTCCCCGGCGTAGACGGCAAAGAGTTCGAAGCGCGCATCTGCGATGCCGTCTTCTATGACAAGGAAGGGGAGAAGCAGAATGTCTGATCCGGTCACCGCAATGAAGAATGCGACCTTCACAAACGGCATCGCCGAGGTGCGCGAAATCGGCCCGTTGGGCATGATCACCCTGCGCGGCGATCTGAACGCGTCATACATGCGCAAGGCGGCCACCAATGTGGCGGGTGTTGACTACCCCGAAGTGCGGACCTGCACCTGCGCGGGCGAACGTGGCATCGCATGGATGTCGCCGGATGAATTGCTGCTGATGTGCCCCTATGACGAAGTGAGCGCTGCACTTGAGAAAATCGACGGGGCGTTCGCCAAACAGCACGCGCTGGCGGCCAATGTCTCTGATGCGCGTGCGGTCTTTCAGGTCAGCGGCCCACATGCGCGCGAAGTTGTCGCCAAACTGGCACCGGTGGATCTGGACCCGCAGACCTTTACCCCCGGCATGTTCCGTCGCAGCCGTCTGGCGCAGGTCCCTGCAGCCTTCTGGATGCGGGACGAGGTGACATTCCAGATCATCTGTTTCCGCTCTGTCGGGCAGTACGTGTTTGATCTGCTGTCGCAAGCGGCACAGCCCGGATCAGAGGTTGGCGTTTTCGGCATCTGACCTGCGACAGACTGACCCAAGCGGGTCGCTTTGTGGTTGAATTCCTTTCAGGTATCCCGCTAGCCTTGTGCTTTGCGGTGCTACTGCCGCGTAAGTGACAATGAGGGTTTTTCAGGTGAAATCAGGTATGTTGAGAGGGCTGGCGGCATTTTGTGTGGCAGCCATGGCCATGGGCACCCCGGCTTTGGCGGCAGGCACTTTGTATGACTGCAAGATGGACACCAAAAACCCGCGTGGCTGGGTTTCGCCCCGCATCAACATCGTCTTTGACGATCAGGGCAAGGTCAGTGTGATCGATAGCGTCACGTTGTACTTTCTGGAACGCCCCGCACAGGCGCGCGCTGTGCGGCAAGGTGATAACATCCGCCTGAGCTGGAACATCGCTGGTGCACGCGACAGCAGGGGCGCCCGGGTGCCGACCATGCGCTACATCGCGAACCTGAACCAAAGCACCAAGAAAATTCGTGTGGTGGCCAAGCCCGTCGGCGCGCCACAGCGCTGGTCAAAGACGGGAACATGCCGCACGAAAACATCTTGAAGGGGTTCGTGCGGCGATTGACCTTGACGTGACGGGCAATCACGCTCCATTTAACGGCATACAATGACCTTGAATGGAGGCCCAACCCATGGCTTTTGAACTTCCCGATCTTCCCTATGCCCACGACGCACTTGCGTCCAAAGGCATGAGCGCTGAAACGCTCGAATTCCACCATGACAAGCACCACAATGCCTACGTCACCAATGGTAACAAGGCCATTGAAGGCACCGAGTGGGAAGGCAAATCCCTCGAAGAGATCATCAAGGGCACATATGACGCGGGTGCTGTCGCCCAGAACGGGATCTTCAACAACATCAGCCAGTTGTGGAACCACAATCAGTTCTGGGAGATGATGGGCCCCGGCGATACCGGCATGCCCGGCGAGCTGGAGAAAGCGATCACCGAAAGCTTTGGTTCCGTCGGCAAGATGATGGACGAATTCAAAGCCGCAGGCGCGGGCCAGTTCGGCTCCGGCTGGGCATGGCTGGTCAAGGACACCGATGGTGGGCTCAAGGTCACCAATACAGAGAACGGCGTGAACCCCGTTTGCTTTGGCCAGACGGCATTGCTGGGGTGTGACGTGTGGGAGCACTCCTACTACATCGATTTCCGCAACGCGCGTCCCGACTATCTGTCGAACTTCCTTGATAATCTTGTCAATTGGGAGAACGTCGCCTCTCGTCTGTGATTGTAGGTCGGGCTTTCCAGCCCCCCGACGCCCGCGCAAGCGCGGTTTGGCAGAGGGTGCGTGCCAACGACGCGGTGCGGCACTGACCGATGAATTGAAAAGCCCCGCGGGCTCCGGCCTGCGGGGCTTTTTGGTGCGCTAGAGACCTGCGCGTGCCTGCGTGGGGCAGGGGCTTCCGCATGTGGGGTATCAAATTTCGAATTTCTATCCTAGGTTGGTGTAACTCGAGTGGATTCGGAACTGCGCTATGCCAAACAATATTCTGCGATTCTGGCGTGAGGGTGCGGACGATCCGGTAGGTACGCTGTTCGAAATCGCCCCCATCATGATGCACTCGATTGACAGCAAAGGCATTTTGCTGAACGTCAGTGAGTTCTGGTCCGAAAAGCTGGGGTACGAGCGCGAAGAGATGATCGGGCGCCACTCTACCGACTTTTTGACCGCAGAAAGCAAAGAGCGCGCGAATGCCGTGGTCTTGCCCCAATTTTTCAAGACCGGACGCGTTTTCAACGTAGACTATGACTTTGTCCGCAAAAGCGGAGAAGTCCTGCCTGTCTTGATGTCCGCCATCGCGGAGTACACCAAAGATGGGGAGTTTTTGCGTTCTCTGGCGGTGATGTTTGACAACACCGAAAACAAGCGCCTGACCACCGAGATGCATCACAACATGCGGATGGAGGCGCTGGGCCAGCTGGTTGCGGGGGTTGCGCATGATTTCAACAACCTGCTGACGGTCATCAAGGGCAATACCGAGTTCCTGCGTCAGGATCCCGACGACCCCAACCGCGCGGAATACCTGCGCGACACGCACCGCTCGGCTGAGCGGGGGGCGGCGCTGACCCAGATGCTGCTGTCATACGGCCAGAAAAGCCGTCTGCAACCCAAGCGCACCAACCTCAACGACACGCTGCGCGAGATGGACCATATGCTGCGCCGCGTGCTGCCCAGCAAGATCGAGATGTCCATCGTCGAGGGCACCGACCTTTGGGGCGTCGATCTGGACGAGCGGCAGCTTGAGACCGCATTGATGAATATCATCAACAACGCCCATGACGCCATGCCGATGGGTGGCAAGCTTACGATCGAGACATGTAACGTGCGGATTTCAGAGGAATATATCACCTCGCGCGAGGAACACATTCTGCCCGGCCGCTATGTTATGCTGGCCATCTCGGACACCGGCGACGGTATTGAGGAGAGCATTCGCAGCCGCATTTTCGAGCCTTATTTCACCACCAAGGAGTTCGGCAAAGGCGCGGGGCTTGGGCTGTCGATGGTCTTTGGCTACGTCAAACAGTCCGGCGGCACGATCAGGGTGTATTCCGAGCAGGGGTTCGGGACCAGTTTCAAGCTCTATTTCCCGGCCACCAGCCTGTCCAGCAAGTCTGCCAAAATGCCTGAAATCGCACCTGTCAAAGTTCCTGACCCGCAGTCCGAAGTGCTGATCGTGGAGGACGAACCAGATGTGCGCCGCGTGCTTGTGCGCCAGATCGAAGCGGCTGGATATTCGGTATCTCAGGCCGCCAGCGGGGATGAGGCCTATACGCTGCTGACCACCGGCTATTGCCCCAGACTGCTGGTCACGGATATCGTTATGCCCGGTGCCTTGCAGGGGACGGAATTGGCCGAACGGGCCCGCGATTTGATCCCCAACCTTCAGGTCATTCTGGTCTCTGGTCGCCCGCAAGAGGCGGCGATCCATGCCAGCGGGATGCGCAAAACCGACGTGTTGATCCTGAAACCCATCGACGCGCCGACGCTGTTGGCAGAGATCACCAAGGCGATGGCCGTCTAGGGTCCTGACCCTAAGCCGCGACGCCGATTGCACGCAGCACCCTTGCGCGCTAGCTTGCACGGGCACTCCCTGCGCAGGACACCCTCAGATGACTGACCAAGCCCGCGGGCTGATCGCAATGATCGGTGCCTGCATCATCTGGGGTCTGTCGCCCATCGCGTTCAAGGCGATGTCGCATATCCCGCCCTCCGAAGTGCTGGCACACCGGGCCGTCTGGTCGCTGATCATCTTCGGCATCGTGCTGGGCGTAAGGGGGCAGGGGGATGCGCTGGTCAAGGCGCTGACGGACAAACGCAGGTTCGGACTGGTCTTTGTGGCCTCGGTGTTGATCCTGAGCGGTTGGTGGGTCTTCATCTGGTCCATCCAGACAGGGCACGCCACGCAGACCGCGCTAGGCTTTTACATCTTCCCGCTGGTGGCTGTGCTTTTCGGGCGCGTGTTCTTTGGCGAACGGCTTGAGCCTTTGCAGTGGCTGGCCGTGGGGCTGGTGGCACTGGCCGTAGGCAACCTTGCCTTCGGGACAGGCGCCGTGCCGTGGGTGGCGCTGATGCTGGCAGGAAATTTTGCCTTGTATGGCGGGATCAAAAAGGCGCTGCGCATGGGGCCGGTCGTCTCTGTCACTGCCGAAGTACTGGTGATGATGCCCGTTGCACTTTGGCTTTTGTGGCAATCCAGCCACAACGGCTTGGGGCATTTCGGTGGCTGGACGTGGGATACCGGCTTGCTGATCTTTGCAGGACCGCTGACGGCGGTGCCGTTGATCCTGTTCAGTTACGCGGCGGGGCAGTTGACGCTCACGACCACCGGACTGGTCAGCTACATCAATCCCACGCTACAGTTTTTCTGCGCGATCGTGCTGTTTTCAGAACCGTTTACCGCTTGGCATATCGCGGCCTTCGGGTTGATCTGGATCGCCCTTGCGCTCTATTCAATGGTAACAGCGCGTCAGGAAAGAACGCGTCTGAGGGCGGTCAAAGCGGCGTCGGCATCCGGCACGGCCTCGACGTAGGTCAACAGACTTGCATCGGCAAAGCCACGGTCCACCACATGGTTCAACAACTGCATGAGGAGGTCCCAGTAACCATTTCTGTTTACAATAAAAATCGGCTTTTCGTGCAGGCCCAACTGGCGCCATGTCAGCACTTCAAAGAGCTCCTCAAGCGAGCCCGCACCGCCCGGTAGAACAACCACTGCATCGGCGTTCATGAACATCACCTTTTTACGCTCGTGCATGGTTTCGGTCACGACGTAGGTTGTCAGATCGGTCTTGCCCACTTCCCAGTCCACAAGGTGCTGTGGGATGACGCCAAAGGTCTCGGCGCCTGCCGATTGCGCCGCACGCGCCACGCTGCCCATCAGGCCCACATCGCCTGCGCCATAGACCAGTCGCCACCCTTCGGCGGCCAGTCCCGCGCCAAGGCTTTCCGCGTCTGCTTTAAAGGTGGGGTCGTCCCCCGGACGAGACCCGCAGTAAACGCAGACGGAGGGGAGGGGCATGGCAGACCTTTCGAAAAGCGCGCGAAATGTGCGAAACGCAGCATCGTGTTTTGACCCCTGTTAGCCTGCTTGGTACACAGGCTCAAGCGGAGGGCGCAGGTAATGTGCTCAACCAAAAGAGGTGCGGGATGAGCGTATTTTCAGGCGGATCAGGTGTCGCAGTGATCGCGGCGGCGGGGGTTGTGGTCGTTGGTGCGGCCGCTTGGTTCGAATTTGGGCGGAACATGCCTGCGCCACAAGAACCGGCGCAACTGGTTGCGATGCCACAGGACACAACTCCAGAGGCTCCGGCGGTTGCTGTTCAGCAAGCACCCCAGCCCAAAGTGGAACCACAAGAGGAAGCCGCTGAGGCACCTGCTCAGGAAACCGCTGAAGCGCCCGCTGAGGAAACAGCTGAAGCGCCTGCACAAACGATTGCCGAGACGCCTGCTGAAGAACCCGCGCCCATGCCTGATACACACGTGGTGCAAGAGCCTGACCAAGCCGTTGAAGCCCCCGTTGAGCAAGCCCAGATTGCACCCGCCTTTGACGAGGTGCGCCGCGAGAATGATGGCATGACGATCATAGCAGGTCGTGCAGCCCCCGGCGCAACGGTATCGGTGCTGCTTGACGGGCAAGAGATTACGCAGGCCACGGCGGATACCTCCGGCAAGTTTGCAGCCATCACACTTATTGCGCCAGACGGGCAAGGGCATGTCCTGTCCCTGCTTCAGGACGGCACCCCCTCTGACGGGCAAATCATCCTCGCGCCTTTGGCAGCGATCCAGGTCGCTGAGGCCCCTCAAGAACCCGCGGCGCCTGCAGACACCGTGCAAGCGACCGAAACCGCATTGGCAGAGGACGTGCCCGAAGAGGCGCCCGCCCTTGAGGCGGAGGCGACCGCAGAAGAACCGGAGGCGCCGCAGGTCGCAGAGGTCACCCCATCGCAAGCGCCCGCACAGCCCGAAGCAGACGCAGCACCGGAAGAAGTCGCCGTCCTCAGGACCACGCAAGACGGGGTTGAGTTGCTGAATGTCCCCGCGCCCGAGGTCATGTCCAATGTGGCGCTTGATACGATCAGTTATTCCGATGCGGGCGACGTGCAACTGGCAGGCCGCGCACAGTCGGATGCAACGGCCGTGCGCGTCTATCTTGATAACAACGCCATCGTCAGCCTGACTGTCGATGCGCGTGGCCGCTGGCGCGGTGATTTGCCTGACGTGGACGAGGGGATATATACGCTGCGGGTCGACGAAGTCTCGCAGGACGGGGCGGTGACCAGCCGGGTGGAGACACCGTTCAAAAGGGAATCTCCCGCAGTTCTGGCCAATGCGGCAGAGGGACAAAACGGGCTTATTCGCAAGATCACTGTGCAGAAAGGTGCCACGCTTTGGGCCATTGCAGAGCAGCGCTACGGGGATGGATTGCTTTACGTGAACGTGTTCAAGGCCAATGAAAGCGACATCCGGAACCCTGATCTGATCTACCCCGGTCAGGTCTTTGATCTGCCGGAATAGGCGCGCCCGGCAGAACAGTTGCGGAAAACTTGGCTTGCTGAGCGGACAATTCTCTCATCTTGGTGGCAACCCAGCCGTGCGCGCCCTATGTAAGGGCGAACCAGACTGGAACATACATGACAGCCGATCCGAATGCCGCGTCTTCTGCCGCTACTGCGCATCCCGAAAAGACCTTGACCGAAGAAGAACTGGCGGACCGCGCTGAGCGGCAATCAGCGCTTATCGTCTTGCGCAAAGTTGCGCCCTATCTGTGGCCTGCGGACATGCCTTGGGTGCGCAAACGCGTGGTCTGGGCAATGATTGCGCTGTTGGTCAGTAAGTTGATCACCGTGGCCACGCCGTTCTTTTACAAAGGCGCAGTGGATGCACTGGCCGATGAAGGTGTGCCGATGTTGGCTCTGGGGGCCGTTGGTCTGACGATTGCCTATGGCATGGCGCGCCTGATGGGTGTCGGGTTCCAGCAGTTGCGCGATGCGATCTTTGCCCGCGTGGGGCAGCGTGCGCTGAGGATGCTGGCGCTTGAGACGTTCCAGCACATTCACCGCCTGTCGATGCGCTATCACATCACACGCAAGACCGGCGGGCTCAGCCGGATCATCGAACGCGGCGTCAAAGGTGTGGACTTCCTGCTGCGGTTCTTGCTGTTCTCGATCGGGCCGCTGATTCTGGAGCTGCTGCTGATCGGTATCGTGCTCGCTGTGGTATTCGACATCTGGTATCTGGCCGTCGTCGCCGTGACCATCGGGCTTTATGTCTGGTTCACCTTTGCCGTCACCGAATGGCGCGTCAAACTGCGCCGCCAGATGAACGATCAGGACACGGACGCCAATCAAAAGGCCATCGACAGTCTGCTGAACTACGAGACGGTCAAGTATTTCGGTGCCGAAGCGCGCGAAGCACAGCGGTATGACGCGGCCATGGCGGGCTACGAAGAGGCGGCGATCAAGACCAACTATTCGCTCGCCTTCCTCAATTTCGGGCAGGCGATGATTATCACCGCAGGCTTGGTCTGTGTGATGGTCATGGCCGCCATGGGCGTGCAGTCCGGCGCGCTGACAGTTGGTGATTTTGTCATGGTCAACGCCTATATGATCCAGATCACCGTGCCGCTGAACTTCCTTGGCACCGTCTACCGCGAAATCCGGCAGGCCTTGGTCGATATGGGTCAGATGTTTGGCCTGCTTGAGCAACCCGCCGAGATTGCCGACAAGCCCAATGCGCCTGATCTCAAGGTGGATGGCGGGCGCGTCACGTTGGAAAACGTGACCTTCGGCTATGATCCTGAACGGGTGATCCTCAGGAATGCCACGCTGGAGGCGGCACCCGGGCAGACCATTGCCATCGTCGGCTCCACAGGGTCGGGCAAATCCACGATCGGACGATTGTTGTTCCGTTTCTATGATGTGCAAAAGGGCGCTGTGAAGATCGACGGGCAGGACTTGCGGGATATCACTCAAACCAGCCTGCACGCCGCCATCGGCGTTGTGCCGCAGGATACAGTGCTGTTCAACGACACCATCCGCTATAACATCGCCTACGGCCGCGACGGGGCCACACAGGACGAGGTCGAGGCCGCCGCCCGCGATGCGCAGATCCACGACTTCATTGTCAGTCTGCCGGATGGGTATGACACTACTGTGGGTGAACGCGGGCTCAAACTGTCGGGCGGCGAAAAGCAGCGTGTCGGGATCGCCCGTACCTTGCTGAAAGACCCGCCCATTTTGTTGCTGGACGAGGCAACAAGCGCGCTCGACAGTGAGACAGAGCACGAGATTCAAGATGCGCTGGAACGGGCAGGGCAAGGTCGCACCGTGCTGACCATCGCGCACCGCCTGTCCACCATCGCCGACGCGGACCAGATCGTTGTGCTGGAGAAGGGCGAGATCGTCGAGCAAGGCACCCATGACGCGCTGCTGGCCGCAGACGGGCGCTATGCGCAACTGTGGCACCGCCAACAATCAGAAGGCAGTGCAGAGGATTAGGGTCAGGACCCCTCAATCCTGCGCCACTGGCGTCAAAACCGCGAAAATTCAGGGGGTGAGCGGCGTCGTGCAAAAGGTCCTGTGGACCTTTTGAGCCGTGAACGGGCCCCAGCCCCGTCTTGAGGCATGCAGCAACTAACGGGTTAATTGCAAATGGCTCATGCCGCTGAAATGAAGCGGTTTTTGCGTCCTCCCCTTGCCGACAGGCGCTTGCAAAGCAAGCTGCCGAGAGGGATTTGACGGATTTTCCCCGTGAGCCACTGCCCGACAGGGCATTGCCCCTTTGGCAATGTCCCGAAAGGGATCGTTACATCTGCTTGAAATTCAACAAGAGTTCCTGCGCAGATGCGCCACCCTTCTCGGGACATCGCAAGCGATGCCCTGACAGGCAATGGTCACAGGAAAAATCTGTCAAACCAGTGCTGCAGGATTAATGGGTCCTGACCCTAAAGCGCTTGCTCAGTCGACCGCACGGATAAGCTTACGCTCCAGCACCCGCAGCACCGCTTTCAAATCGTGCCCGCGTTTGAGCACCTGCCCGCCTGTCCCGACAACGGCATACATGCCCTGCTTGCTGCGCAGTTTGGGCCGCTTTTCAATCCGGTAGAGAGGGATCTCTGCCGTGCGCCGGAACACCGCAAAAACGGCAACCTCTTTCAAACAGGAAATCCCGTAGTCGCGCCATTCACCCGCCGCAACCATGCGCCCATACAGCGAGAGGATGACCGACAGTTCGGTCCTGTGAAACGCAATCTGTTGCGGAGCGCGTTCCAGCGGCGTGATATTGCCCGAAGCGGACGGAGGCGTGTGCATGCTCATG
>CALAIJ010000215.1 GCA_937923365.1 uncultured Sulfitobacter sp. | reverse complement strand
TTTCCCGATCCCGCGATCCCCCATGTGCTGAAAGGCTGGGGGGACGCATTCGGGCAGGGTGTAAGCCACAAGCTTGATCTGGGCGAAGTGCTGGTGCGCAATGTCTCCACCGATATCCGGTCGCAATTCAGCGGGATGGAGCGGCGCGGCAATTCCATCTTTATCTTCGAGATGGCCGGCCTGTGCATCGGGCATCTGGGCCATCTGCATCATGAACCTGATGCGGGCCAATATGCGGCCATCGGGCGGCTGGACGTGGTGATGGCGCCTGTGGACGGCGGATTTACCATGAGCCAGCCTGCAATGATCCGCGTGTTGAAACGGCTCAAGTCCTCCATCGTGATCCCGATGCACTGGTTTTCTGATCTGGCGCTCGAGGACTTTCTGCGCGGCATGACGGATGACTTTGCCATCGTGCGGCTAGAGGGGCCGCAACTGATGGTCTCTGTTGACCGGTTGCCCTCACAGCCCACGATCATGGTGCTGCGGCCTGCGTATTTGCGTCGCAGTGAATAGCCTTGCATCCGGCGCGTCTGCGCGGGATCAAAGGGCATGACATTGAATTCTGCTGATGCCGCCTTTGAGGCCCGCCTGCGGGCGGCCTTGCCCGATGATATCTTCCGCCAGACGGAAGACCGCTATCTGCACGAACCGCGCGGACGCTACAGGGGGCAAAGCGCCTTGCTGGCCTTGCCACGCACGGTGGAGGAGGTTTCAGCCCTAATCGCCTGCGCCGCAGAGGCCCGTGTCGGTGTGATCCCCTATGGCGGCGGCACGGGGCTGGTCGGCGGACAGGTGGCTCCCGATGGCCCCGCGCCGCTGATCCTGTCGCTGGAGCGGATGAACGCCGTGCGCGCGGTCTATCCGGACGAGAACGTCATTACCGTGGAGGCGGGCGTGGTCCTTGCTGACGTGCAGGCCGCAGCGCAGGATGCGGGCCGCTTGTTCCCGCTGTCGCTGGCGGCCGAAGGCTCGGCCCGCATTGGCGGAAACCTTGCCACCAACGCGGGCGGCACGGGGGTGCTGCGCTACGGCAATGCGCGTGATCTGTGTCTGGGGCTGGAGGCCGTGTTGCCATCGGGCGAGATCTGGCACGGGCTGACGCGTTTGCGCAAGAACAACACCGGTTACGATCTGCGCCACCTGCTGATCGGCGCGGAGGGCACGCTGGGGGTGATCACGGCAGCGACGCTCAAGATGTTTGCCCAGCCCGCTGCAACGGGGACCGCCCTTTTGGCGGTGGACAGCCCGCAAGCGGCGCTTGATCTGCTGTCACTCGCCCGCAAGCACTTTGGCGAGGCGGTCAGCGCTTTTGAATTGATCCACCGTCAAGGCTTTGATTTTCTGGGAGAAGTCCTTGCGGACATGCGTCAGCCCTTTGCTGAACCACCTGAATGGTGCGTTTTGATGGAGGCAGGGCTCAGCGGGGCAGGCAACCCGCAAACGGGGCTTGAAGCGGTTTTCGAGGAGGCGCATGGACTGGGCCTCGTCGCAGACGGGATGATCGCCCAAAGTGCTGCGCAATCGCAGGATTTCTGGCGCGTGCGCGAGATGATCCCAGAAGCCAACCGCCTGATCGGGTCGGTGTCATCGCATGACATATCGGTCCCCTTGGGCGCGCTGCCAGAATTCATCGCCCGTGCAGGCGAAGCGATCGCGACGCTTGGGGATTTCCGCATCAACTGCTTTGGCCATGTGGGCGACGGGAACCTGCATTACAACGTCTTCGCGCAGCGTGGCAAGTCGCGGGCCGATCACGAAGATGCACGGCCTGTGATCAAGCGGCTGGTGCATGATCTGGTGGACAGCCTTGGCGGGTCAATCTCGGCCGAGCATGGCATCGGGCGGCTGAAAGTGGATGATCTTGAACGCTACGGCGATCCGGCAAAACTGGCGGCGATGCGGGCCATCAAGGCAGCACTCGACCCGACGGGCATCATGAACCCCGGCGCTGTTTTGCGTTAGGCCAGGGGTGCCGCAGAGCGGCACCTTACGGCGTCCCCTGCCACCCGCCGACGTGGGCCGGGCCGCAGGGGGACACGCGTTTTGAAGCGCATGAACCGTGGAACCTTCGTGAGAGGAGCCTGTGTGCAGCGGCCTAAAGACCGTCAAAGGCGCAGAGGGCCTGCACTTCCATGCCAAGCGCTTCCAGCTTGGCGCGACCCCCCAGTTCGGGCAGGTCGATGATGAAAGCGCAGGAGATGATCTCTCCGCCCAAACGTTCGATCAGTTTGATGCCCGCCTCGGCGGTGCCGCCGGTGGCAAGCAGGTCATCAACGACAAGGATCTTCTCGCCTGCCTGAATGGCGTCGTCGTGGATTTCCACAATCGCCTCGCCGTACTCCAGCGTGTAATCTTGGCTGATGGTGGTGCCGGGCAGTTTGCCTTTCTTGCGGATGGGCACAAACCCGACGCTAAGTTGGTGGGCAATGGCACCGCCCAGAATGAAGCCGCGCGCTTCAAGGCCGACAACCTTGTCGATCTGCATGCCCGCATAGGGGTGCAGCATCTGGTCGATTGCCATGCGAAACCCGCGTGGGTCTGCAAACAGCGTGGTCACATCGCGAAACATGATCCCTTCATGGGGGAAATCAACGATGGTGCGGATGTAGTCGGAGACTTGTTTCATGCGGTAGCCCTGCGAAGTGTTGCGGTAAGAACGCCCATCGTGATCAAGGCCGCCCCGCCGACGCGGGTGATCCAGGTGATGACGTTTGGACGTGCGATCATGGTGCGCAGCCTGTCGGCAAGCAGTGCATAGAGCAGCGCATTAAGACCTCCCATCGTGACAAAAGTGACGATGAGGATCGTGAATTGCGGCACCAAAGGCGCATCCGGGCGGATGAACTGCGGTACAAAAGCGATGAAAAACGCGATGGACTTGGGGTTGAGCGCTGTCACCATTGTGGCATGTCCCAGCACATGCCGTGCGCTGACATCAGCTTGCGGAACGCGCATCCCTTCAGACGGAGCCGAGCGGATCAGTTTGATCCCAAGCCAGACAAGATAGGCCGCGCCGATCCATTTCAGTGCCGTGAACAATGTGGCCGAGGTCAGCACCAAAGCGCCCAGCCCCGCAAGCGATGCGCTCATGGCGATAAGGTCGCCCAAAGCCACGCCGGCAGCAGAGGCCACTGCAACGGAGCGCCCCTTGCTCAGCGCATAGCTTAGCACCAGCATCACGGTCGGGCCGGGGATCAACAACAACGCGGCAGTGGCAAAGACAAAGGTCAGCCAAAGGTCAAAAGGCATTCAGGTCTCCCGATAGGTGCGCCCAGCAAAGACACGGGGCAGGCCCCAGTTCAAGCGCAAACCGTGTCAGAGCACGCGGCCTGCCACTGCATCCAGCTTGGCGACCACCGCCGGATCACGGGCATCAGGTTGGGTCATGATCGCATATTCCAAGGCGCGGTCACATCCGTGCGGGCAGGGGGCGCGGTCTGCCCCCAGAAGGGCGGGCAAGCCTGCCACCATGGCGCGGGCATTGTCCGCGTTGCCCATCAGGGTCTTGATGATCTCGGTCACGTCGACTTCGCCGTGGTCAGGATGCCAGCTGTCGTAGTCGGTGATCATCGCCACTGAGGCATAACAAAGCTCCGCCTCGCGGGCGAGTTTGGCCTCTGGCATATTGGTCATGCCGATCACATCCGCGCCCCAGACCTCGCGGTACATTTTGGATTCCGCCAGCGTGGAAAACTGCGGCCCCTCCATCGCCAGATAGGTCCCGCCGCGATGCACGGATACGCCGGTTTCCCTGGCAGCGGTCTCGCAGGCGTCAGACAGGCGCGGGCAGGTCGGATGCGCCACGCTGACATGGGCGACGCAGCCTGCGCCAAAAAACGACTTCTCGCGGGCAAACGTCCGGTCAATGAACTGATCGACAATAACAAAATCACCGGGCGCCATTTCCTCGCGGAAGGACCCGCAGGCGGAAACGCCGATCACATCCGTAACGCCCAAACGTTTGAGCGCATCGATGTTGGCGCGGTAGGGGACCGTGGTGGGGCTATGGACATGCCCGCGCCCGTGGCGGGGCAGGAACACCATCTCGACGCCGCCCAGCGTCCCAGTCAGCAGCTTGTCGGACGGATCGCCCCAAGGCGTCTTAACCTGCACCCATTCGGCACCTTCCAGCCCGTCGATGTCATATATGCCGGAGCCGCCGATCACGGCGATCTTGGTCTGGGTCATGGAAGGGGCCTTTGTAACGATGGTTTGCAGGTAACCTGTCAAGCCAAGCGGGGCATTGCAAGCTGTGAGGGAACTTTTGGCAGGCCTTCACTTAATACATTTGCAGGCCCAGACTGCAGACTGTTTTTGAAGACGTTACATCTCCCAATACTTTCAATCAAAACCGTTAGGAGGCCTCTTATGGCCAATCTTGCAGGCTCGACCTTTGCAGAAGCTGATTCCGCGATTCTGAGTGGTGCCGGTCTCGCCACATCCGCTGTCCTCAACGGGGAGACGTTTGTGTATGTCCCGTCCGAAGTGTTTGCCAGTGTGACGATTTACGCTGTGGGCAATGACGGCACGATGACCCAAGTGGGCAATGTGAATGACAGCACCGCTACAAGTCTTGGCGGGGCGATCAGTGCCAAGGCTTTCGAGGTTGCGGGGAATAGCTTTCTGGCGGTGGCGGGGTATCTTGACGACGCCGTGAACATATTTGCGCTGAGCGATACGGCTCCGTACCTGACGCTTGTAGATCGCGCTATTGACACCGATAATCCGGGCTACGAATTGGACGGCGCATCCCACCTGGCAACCTATGAAGGCCCGTCGGGGACGTTTTTATATGTAGGCTCTCCCCTCGATCAGGGGTTTTCTGTTTTTGAGGTCTTCTCTGACGGATCGCTCATCTCTATCCAGAACGTAGCAGATTCCTGCTTTCTTGAAGTCCATGGGGGGATCGTCACCCAGCCCTTTTCACATGCCGGATCAATTTACCTGCCGGTCGGCGGCGGCAGCGAAAACGGTTTCTCGCTGTTCTTGATAGACCCGGCCTCCGGGTTGGCGAGCCTTCACCTTAATGTCGAGACTGATGCGGGTTTTTTTGCCAGGTCCGATCCGTGCAATTGAAAAAGGTGGGAGCGTCTATCTCTTTGTGGCGGGCGGCGCGGCGGACACAGTGAATGTCTATGAGTTCGACGCCAACACCGCAGCGCTTGTGCAGGAAGTCACATCGCCGACACGTCTGGACAATAGTGTCGCGTCTGAGGTCTTTGAAGTGGGTGACCAGACGTTTGTCGCCTTCGGAAGCTCGGCGAGTGCTGGGGTCGAGGTGTTCGAGTTCGACACGGATTTGGCCACCTTGACATCCGTCGACATGATCACAAGCATTGACGGTCTGACGCCGTCAAATACGCTGCTCGGCGGGATCGTCGAAGTTGCGGGCGTGCAATACGCTATCGCTACCGCCAATCTTTCGGGCCGTGTAGGCCTGTTCGAAATTGGTGGTGGTGCGGACGTGCTGGAAGGAACGCAAGGCCAAGATACCCTTGATGGTGGTGGCGGCGATGACTTCCTCTTTGGGCTTGGTGGTGCTGACCTGATCAGTGGCGGGACTGGTTCTGACAGAATTGATGGCGGTGCTGGCGATGACATTATCTATGCGGGCGACGGCGGTGACTACGTGTTCGTCAGCCTTGGCTTAGACCAATCCTATGGCGGCTTGGGGTTGGATGCGCTTATTGCAATCGAGCTCGACGCGACCCTTGGTGGCGTCACCCTTGATATGTTCAATGAACGCGTGATCCTGCCTGATGGCACCAGACAATTTGCCACCAACTTTGAAGAGTTGGTCGGAACCGATCAAAGCGACAGGATTATTGGCGATGAACAGTTCAATATTCTGTTTGGTGCAGGCGGCAACGATACACTACGCGCCCGAGAGGGGAATGACGTACTTTATGGCCGTGCCGGCGCGGATTCGCTCTTGGGCGGGGAAGGTAACGATTCGCTGGATGGTGGCAGAGAGAATGATGTGCTCAATGGCGGCGATGGTCGTGACTACCTGTTGAATTTTTACGGCGATGACCAATTATTCGGCGGTTTGGGGGACGACTTCATCGAAGTGTATGGCGGCAATAATCGGCTGCGCGGCAACGATGGGTTGGACACTTTGATTGCAAGCGGCGGCGACAGTGATGTGCGCGGTGGTAACGACGACGATAGGATCCAGCTGTTGGACGGCAACAACTACGCAGCTGGCGGAAACGGTGACGACATTATTGGGGCGGGCAGTGGCAATGACACCCTTCTTGGGGGTGCAGGCGCGGATGATTTCCTGTTCACCACAGTGGCGTTCAGGGGCGGCGGTTTCAACGTGGTGAATGATTTCACCATTGGCGAGGATATCTTCGACCTGACCGACTATGGGTTCTTGGATGCGGCGGATGTACTGGCGCTGGCGAGTGTGCGTAGTTGGGGCACGCGTATCGACTTTGCGGATGGCCAGGCTATCGCCGTTGTCGGCATCGCGGCGGGCGATCTTGGCGCTAGCGATTTTGTGATCTAGGCACACCGCCGGCAGACAAAGCGGCACATGCGCGGGGCAACACGCCCTCGCATGGGTTTCCATCGCGCACAAACTGTTCTAGGACGCGGCCTAAGAGCAGCCCTGCACGTCAGGGACAACCCCCGATCTGACCTCAAAGGATGCCCCCCGTGCGCGCAAGCCTGCATAACTTTGCCAAAAACCTGAACGTGACCGACCTGCGCTGGATGCCCGAAGACGGGTTTTCCGTAGGTCGTTTGCGGATCGAGCTGCTCTCGGGTCTGACCGTCGCCTTGGCACTGGTGCCCGAAGCGGTCGCCTTTGCATTTGTGGCCGGTGTGCACCCGCTGGTGGGCCTCTACGCGGCCTTCCTTGTGGGTCTCATCACGGCGCTGATCGGTGGTCGGCCTGGTATGATTTCGGGTGCGACGGGCGCTTTGGCCGTTGTGATGGTGGCACTGGTGGCGCAGCACGGGGTCGAATACCTGTTTGCCACCGTGATCCTGATGGGGGCAATCCAGATATTCGCGGGCGTCATGCAATGGGGCAAGTTTATCCGGCTTGTGCCGCATCCGGTAATGCTGGGCTTTGTGAACGGCCTTGCGATTGTGATTTTCCTTGCGCAAATGACGCAGTTCAAAGTGCCCGGCACCATGGTCGACACAGGCCACGGCATGGGCGGCGGTGAATGGCTGTCCGGCACACCGCTTTATCTGATGTTGGCGCTGGTGGGGGCCACGATGGCGATCATCTGGGTCATGCCGCGCATCACCAAATTCATCCCCGCGCCCTTGGCAGGCATTGGCATTGTCGCCGCGGTGGTTATTTTCACCGGCATGGATGTGCCGCGTGTGGGCGATCTGGCCTCTATCGAAGGCGGCTTCCCGCCTTTGCACAACCCCTTTGGCGAAGGGATCGGTCTTTATGGTACGGCCCTTGCGCCGTTCACTCTTGAGACGCTCTATATCATTCTGCCCTATGCCGTGATCCTTGCGGCGATTGGTCTGATCGAGTCGCTGCTGACCCTGAACCTTGTGGGCGACATGACCAACACCCGTGGGGGCGCGTCGCAGGAATGTATCGCCCAAGGGGTCGCCAACACCGTTACCGGTTTCTTTGGCGGTATGGGCGGGTGTGCCATGATCGGTCAGTCGATGATCAACGTGAAATCCGGTGGCCGCACGCGGGTGGCGGGCATTGCCGCGGCAATCTTTTTGCTGCTGTTCATCCTTGTGGGCGCGCCTTTGATCGAACAGATTCCGCTGGCCGCGTTGGTTGGCGTGATGTTCATGGTCGTGATCGGCACCTTCGCGTGGAACTCGCTGACAATCCTGCGCAAAGTGCCTTTGACGGATGCTTTTGTGATCTTGCTGGTCACGGTCGTGACCGTCTACGAAGATCTCGCCGTGGCGGTGGTTGTGGGGGTCATCGTCTCCGCGCTCGCTTATGCATGGAACAATGCGCGCCGCATCCACGCAAAGACCTATCTCACGCCCGAGGGCGCCCGCGTGTACCAGGTCCAAGGGCCTTTGTTCTTTGGCTCTTCCGACGGCTTTGCAGAACTCTTTGACGTGGAGAGCGACCCCTCTGAAGTGATCGTTGATTTTGCCGACAGCCGTGTGGTGGACCAGTCCGCCTTGCAAGCGATTGAGGCGATTGCCGCCAAATACGAGGCGGCGGGCAAGCGTCTGCAACTGCGGCACCTGACGCGTGATTGCCACCGTTTGCTGACCAAAGCGGGCCACCTGATGGTCGATAGCGATGATGATCCCGACTACGAGCTGGCCGTTGATTACTCCGTGCGTACGGGGATTTTGGGCGGACATTGAGCGGCGAACTGTCTTCGGCAGATGCAGCGGCCCTCGCGACGCTGCTGAGCGGGATCGCCCCTGATGTCGATCTGTCCGCGCGCGAAAAGCGTGCGCTGGCGCAGCCCGCAATCGCGGCAACACCGCGCAATCTGATGCGCTGGCATGATGACAAATACACTGTCTTTGAGGACGAAACCGATCCGGTGGAACGCAAGGCCGGTGTGCGTTACCGCCGCGTTGGGACCACCGCTGGCGCGCAGTTGACCCAAGCCGAGGTTGCCTTGCAGGAGGCCCGCCTGGGCGTTCCCCTGCCACTGCCATGGCGCGATGTGTATCGCCATTTCAACGGCGGATTTGCCTCTGGCCTTTACTGGGGGGACAGCAGTCGCCCGACCCGGAACGACATTCTGCCGGTGCCGTCGACCCGCCCGTCTTTCCTGCCATTAGAGGACGTGTTGCCGCTTGCGCATTTCATCGCCCGAGACCGTCCTGAACTGGATGCCAAACGCGTGGACCCCAAGCTGATCGCACTGGCATGGCGCAATGACGAAGCGATTGTTCTGGACTACCGCGCAGGCGATGACCCGCGTGTGGGCAAGCTATACATAAACGCCTTTGACGATGATCCCCTGTCGATTTTCGAGCAACAGGATGCCGTCTGGTGGCCAAACATGCGCGTCTTCTTTGCCGGGCTCTACCTTCAGGACCGCAGCGGCTAGGGCGCGGGGATCAATCGTCGGGACGCACCAGTTCGAACACCTCTTCGACGGCCGTGTAGTCGCGATACCCCATGCGCGCCAACGGCACGTATTTTGTGGCATCGAATTTGCCGTCAACAATCAGGTCATCGCGCATGTGGATGCCGATGACTTCGCCCAGCACGACGAAGTTATTGGCCCCTTCAAGCTGGATGATTTGCGTCATCCGACACTCCATCGCCGCAGGGGCAGAGCCGACGCGGGCGCAGGCGATCTCGGAACACTCGGCCTTCTCAATGCCCGCATGGGTGAATTCATCGACCCCGCGCGGCAATGTGGCAGAGGATGCGTTCATCGCGTCGCGGTCTTCCATCGCGCAGACATTGACGCAAAACACGCCTGTCTCGCGGATGTTGGCAACGTTGTCTTTGGTGTCGCCCACGTCCTCCTTGGCACCGGTAGACGAAAACATGACCTGTGGCGGGAAATACGCCGCCCCGTTGAAGAACGAGTAAGGCGCAAGGTTGTCGCGGCCTTGGGCGTCGCGCGTGGAAATCCAGCCGATGGGGCGCGGAGTGATCAGGGCATTGAACGGGTTGTGCGGCAGGTCGTGGCCGTCCGCAGGGCGATAGAACATAGGGTCTCTCCGTGTCGCGAGGGGTTTGCCCCCAGTCCTATCGCTGTGCTAGGCCCAAGGCCACAGCAATCCCCCAATAGCGGCACCGACCTTGTACACCATCATTCCCGAAACTGCGGAAGACACCCACGAGGTCGAGGCGCTTTACGACACCTGCTTTGCGCCGGGGCGCACGGCGTTGTCATCTTATCGATTGCGGGACGGCGTGGCCTCGGTGGCGGGTCTGTCCCAAGTGGCGCGCGATGCGGACGGTATCCTTGGCGGTGCGATCCGCTATTGGCCCGTTCTGGTGGGCGGTGCCCCTTGCCTGCTGCTGGGTCCCGTCGCGGTGCACCCGACGCGGCAAAGTGAAGGGCTGGGGCGCGCGCTGATTGAGGAAAGCCTGCGCTTCGCCGAACCTTTGGGATGGCACCGCGTGATGCTGGTGGGCGACGCGCCTTATTACACCCGCTTTGGCTTTGCGCCGCTGAAAGACGTGGAAATGCCGCCGCCCACAAACCCTGACCGCGTGTTGGGCCGTGCCCTGACACAGGGCGCTTGGGACGGTGTCACAGGCGCTGTCACCCGCTGGCAAGATTGAAATCGCGCCAGACCTCCCCACATAGAGTGTGAAAAGGAGCCGCCATGCGCATTGAAAACCACCTTCCCAAAAAGCTTGACGTAGAGGCAGAACTGGACGCGTTGGCCAAACGCTACAAGGCTGCGGGCGGACTGGGCATCTCTGTGCTGAACCTTGTGGGTGGCTCTGCCGATAGCCTGATGAAAAGCCTGCCCAAAGGGGTGCAGGCCAACCTTGATAAGGCCACAGTGGCCGCGTTGACCCAGGCGATGAAGGCCGCACACTCAAGCCGTGCGATGGTGCCGGACCAGAAAAGCTGGCTGAACCAGACGGTTTCTGCGGCAATGGGCGCGGCAGGTGGTGCGGGCGGATTGCCCACCGCATTGGCAGAGCTTCCGGTGACGACGACGCTGCTGCTGCGCGTCATTCAGGGGGTTGCGGTGGAACATGGTTTTGACGCCAATGCCGAGAATGTGCAGTTCGACTGCGTACAGGTCTTTGCTGCGGCGGGGCCGTTGTCGGGTGACGACGGGGCAGACATCGCCTTCCTGGCTGCCCGAGTGGCACTGACAGGCAAGGCGATGCAATCTTTGATCGCCAAGGTCGCCCCCCGTCTGGCCGTTGTACTGGGCCAGAAACTGGCCGCCCAATCCGTGCCCGTGTTGGGGGCTGTCGCAGGGGCCGCGACCAATTATGCCTACACCAGCTACTATGAGGACATGGCGCATGTGCATTTCGGCCTGCGCAAACTTGCGATCGACGCGGATGTGCCCCATGCAGAATTGCTGGAAGGGTTGCGCAGGCGAATGAGCAAGGCGCCGGTCAAGACATAGGCGCTGGTCCGGTCCTGACCCTAGCGCCCGATGTTCCCCGGTGCCACCGTTGTCGCCTTGAGGATTGCATAGCAATGCACGCCCGCGTCCAGCCGCATCTCGCGCACAGCCCGTGCAGTGATCCGTGCCAGCAACCTGTCACTTCCGGCCTGCAAGGCAATCGCCGCGCCCGGTCCGTCGCCTGCATGAATGCCTGTGATCTTGACGGGCAATACATTGACCGAGGACAACCCGTCCGGCCTGTCGAGTGACAAGATCACGTCCTGCGCCAGCACCCGCAACCGCACGCGGCTGCCAATGGCTGCCTGTACGCCTGGCAACTCCAGCGTGCCGGATGATATCTGCAATGTGGACAGACCGTCATCTGCATGGGCCATAACCTCTGCTTCGATAACGGCACCTGCCTCGCGCACACCCAACAGCGGGACGGCGGCGGGATCGGCCATGACGTCAAACAGCGGGCCTTGGCTGCGAACCTGTCCGTCTTGCAGCAGTACGAGTGTATCGGCAAGGCGTGCAACCTCATCCAGCGCGTGGCTGACATAGAGGATGGGCACGCCAAGAGGGCCATCCCGCAAGCGCTCCAGATAGGGCAGGATGTCCTGCTTGCGAGGCCCGTCAAGGCTGGCGAGTGGCTCGTCCATCAGCAACATGCGCGGTTGGCTGAGCAGGGCACGCCCTAGCGCAACCCGCTGTTTTTCGCCGCCGGAAAGCGTCGCAGGCTGGCGGGCCAGCAGGGTGCCAAGGCCCAAAAGATCGACCACATCGTCAAAGTCGATCTTTGCGGGCCGATGGGTGAATTGCGCGCCGAACTGCAGGTTTTCCGCCACATTGCGATGCGGGAAAAGCCGTGCGTCCTGAAAGACATAGCCCAACCCGCGTTTATGAGGTGGCACGAAACGGGTGCCATCGCAGAGCACTTCGTTATCCAGCGCGATCCGCCCTCCCTGCGGGCGCAAAAGCCCTGCGACAGCATTGATCACACTTGTTTTGCCCGCGCCCGAGCGGCCAAAAAGGGCCGTTATCCCGGGGCCTGCGGTGAAGGCGACGTCCAGCGCAAAACTGTCGAAGCGGTGGGATATGGCGACATCCAGCGTCATGTGCCCGCAATCTTTCGGGCGACACGGCGGGCAAGTGCCTCTGACAGGACAACGGCGCCCAAGGCGACGGCGCACGCCATGAGCACCATGAAGACGGCCTGGCTTTCTCCCCCCGGAATTTGCAAAGCCGTCCAGATGGCGCTGGGCAAGGTCTGCGTCTGGCCGGGTATGTTGGCCACAAAGGTGATGGTTGCGCCAAACTCGCCCATGGCTTTGGCAAAGCCCATCACGGCGCCAGCCAGAATGCCGGGTGTGATCAGGGGCAGGGTGACTTGGGCGAAAACGGCTAAAGGTGGCGCACCAAGGGTCGCGGCGGCGTTCTCCAGTTTGGGGTCAACGGCCTCGATGGCCAGCCGCATGGCGCGCACCATCAGTGGAAACCCCATTATGATCGCGGCCAGCACGGCGCCCGTCCAATGAAACGCAAGCCCAAGGCCAAACCGTTCCAATACCGCGCCCACAGGACCGCTGCGTCCAAAGACGACCAGCAGCAGATAGCCTGTGACCACGGGCGGCAACACCAGCGGCAGATGCACAAGCGCGTTCAGCGCGGATTTGCCCCAAAAGTCACACCGCGCCAGCAGCCATGCCACCCATAGCGCCAAAGGCACAGCAAGGACCGTCGCCCAACAGGCCACCCATAGCGACAGGCGCAAGGCCTCCCAAGCGGCGGCGTCAGTCTCCACGTGCAGTGACTTTCCTGAAACCGCGCGCTTTGAACAGGGCCACTGCGGCGGGGGTGGTCAGATGGGCCAGAAACGTGGTGCCACGCGGCGTGAGCGCAGCGGCGGCATATTCGATCGGGTCATGGGTGTTGAAATCAATAATGTGGACGGGGGTCACGGCCGGTTCGGCCATTGCATCACTGGCGTAAACAACGCCTAAAGGGACCTCGCCTCGGGCGACAAGGGCAAGGGCCGTACGCACATTGTCGGTCTC
>CALAIJ010000214.1 GCA_937923365.1 uncultured Sulfitobacter sp. | reverse complement strand
GCACTGCGCACGGACATCTCACCACGTTCGCGGGCATCATTGATGACGGTGCGGACCTCTTCCAGATTGCACCGGCGGATCAGGCTTTTGACCGGCCCGATAGAGGCGGGCCGCATCGACAGGGACCGAAACCCGATGGCTGCAAAGCACAGCGCCTCAACTGGCCGGCCCGCATCTTCGCCGCAGAACGACAGGTCAGTACCGGTCTCGGCGCAACGCTGCACGACACCCTCAAGGAAGGTCAGAAAGCTGACGTTCAGCGTGTCATAGCGACGACGCACCCGTTCGTTTTCGCGATCAGCCGCAAAGAAAAACTGTTTTAGGTCATTGCCGCCCACGGACAGAAACTGCACCTCTTCGAAAAAGCTGCGTGGGGCGAAGGCCAGCGATGGCGTCTCCAACATGGCCCCCACCTCGATGCTTTCGGGCAGCACATGGCCAAGGCGCTCTTCACGCGCGAGGGTCTTGTCCACTTCCAGCTTCGCGGCGCGGAACTCTTCCAGTTGCGCGATGAAGGGGAACATCACTGTCAGTGGTCTGCCGTTGGCCGCGCGGAACAGCGCCTGCAACTGCATCCGCATGATCCCGGGCTTATCCAGCCCCACACGGATCGCACGCCAGCCCATCGCGGGGTTTGGCTCGTCCGTGGGTTTCATGTAGGGCAGCACCTTGTCAGAGCCGATATCCAGCGTTCGGAACACAACCCGCTTGCCATGTGCGGCGTCCAGCACGCGGGCGTAAAGTGCCGACAGGTCGCTGCGTTTCGGCATCTGGTTGCGCACCAGAAATTGCAGTTCGGTGCGAAACAGGCCGACGCCTTCGGCGCCAGAACTGTCCAGCGACGGCAAGTCCGCCATCAGGCCCGCGTTCATGTGCAGCCCCACTACGGTGCCGCATTTTGCCCGTGCTGGTTCGTCGCGGATCGAGGCATAGCGTTCCTGTGCTGCCGCCTGCATCGCGATTTTGTCGCGAAAGGCGGTGGCCACACTGTCTTCGGGGCGCAGGTGCACGATGCCCTGTTCGCCGTCTACCATGATATGGTCGCCATTCAGGGCTTCGTTGATCACGCGCCCTGCGTTGACCAGCAGCGGGATGGCCAGTGCGCGGGCAACAATGGCCGCGTGACTACCAACAGAGCCCTCTTCCAGCACAATACCGCGCAGGCCGCGCCCGTAGTCCAGCAGTTCGGCAGGGCCAATGTTGCGCGCCACCAGAATGGGGTCATCGGGCATCTCGGCGCCTGTGTCCGCACCCTGCCCCGTCAAAATGCGCAGCAGGCGGTTCGACAGATCATCAAGGTCCGACAGGCGTTCGCGGATATAGGCATCTTTCGCCTGCGACATGCGCGAACGGGCCAGCGATTGCTCTTTCTCCACGGCCGCTTCGGCTGACAGGCCAGAACCGATGTCATCGCACATCCGCCGCATCCAGCCTTTGGAGTTGGCCAACATGCTATACGCTTCGAACACCTGCTTTTGGTCTTTGTCACCCGCCGACATCGTCAACATGCGGTCCACGCTCAGACGCAGTTCGTCCACAGCCTCGCCCAGACGCAGGGTTTCTTTTTCCGGATCGTCCGCAATCGGGTTGGAGACGACCACACGCGGCTCGTGCAGCCAGACGTGGCCTTCCGCAACGCCTTCCTGCCCCACCACGCCGCGCAGCAACACGGGTTGCGAGTGGCGTGCAGACATCGCCGCGCCCTCGCCTACGAAGGCGCCCAGTTCGGTCATCTCTGCCAGCACCATCGCGACCACTTCAAGCGCGTAGATTTCATCGGCCGAATACTCGCGCGCTGACTTGGATTGCGCCACCAGCACGCCCAGGGTTTCGCCCAAACGCTGGATCGGAATGCCAAGAAAACTGGAGAAGATTTCCTCGCCCGTCTCAGGCATATACCGGAACCCCGGTGCTTGTGGCGCATCAGCGGTGTTGATCACACGGGCGGATTTGGCGACACGCCCCACCAGACCTTCACCCAGCCGCATCCGCGTCTGGTGGACCGCGTCAGGGTTCAGGCCCGTCGTGGCACAAAGTTCCAGCGTTTCATCATCGCGAAACAGGTAGATCGAACAGACCTCGCAGCCCATCGACGTGGCAATCAAATGGGTGATCTTGTCCAGACGCGCCTGTGCGGCATCATCGCTGGCCATTGCGTCACGCAATCGGCCCAGCAGTTTGCGGCTTTCTGTTTCAAACGCTTGGGCCATAATGGCGCCTGCCCTTCCCCGATGGTCAACAAAAGCTTACATCACATGCTGCGTTCAAGCGAAACGGGAAAGTGCGTTTTGCGGGCAGTTCCGCTTAGGCCGCCTTGTCCAGCTCGAACGCGTCATGCAGCGCCTGCACGGCCAGTTCCATGTATTTGCGGTTGATCAACACCGAGATTTTGATCTCGGACGTGGTGATGACCTGAATGTTGATGCTCTCTGCGGACAGCACGTCGAACATCTTGGCGGCCACGCCTGTGTGGCTGCGCATGCCGATGCCCACGACCGAAACCTTGGCCACATCCGTGTCTGCGATCATCTCGGCAAAGTTGATGGCACCGGAAGCCTTCGCCTCCTCCATCGCCTTTTCTGCCCGCGCCACCTGATCAACGGGGCAGGACCATGTCATATCCGTGCGCCCCTCTTCCGAGATGTTCTGCACGATCATATCCACGTTCACGCCGCCCTCGCTGAGCGCGCCAAAGATGGCCGCCGCGATACCGGGGCGGTCCGCGACACTGACAAGCGTCATTTTGGCTTCATCACGGCTGAATGCCACGCCTGCGACCACATTGCTTTCCATGATTTCCTCCTCATCGCAGACGAGCGTTCCGGCATCGTCGCTTTGTTCCTCAAAGCTGCTGAGCACCCGCAGCTTGACCTTGTACCGCATCGCCAGTTCCACTGAACGGGTCTGCAAAACCTTGGCCCCAAGCGAGGCCAGCTCCAACATTTCCTCGAATGATATCTTATCGAGCTTGCGTGCCTTGGGGCTCACCCGCGGATCGGTGGTATAAACCCCGTCCACATCGGTATAGATATCGCAACGCTCCGCGTCGAAAGCGGCGGCAAAGGCGACGGCTGTGGTGTCAGACCCCCCGCGCCCCAAGGTGGTAATCCGGCCCTCTGGGCTCACACCCTGGAAACCCGCGACCACGGCCACGCGCATGCCATCTGCAAACTTCGCATTTATGTTCTCGGGTGGAATATCCTCGATTCGCGCGGACGAATGTGCGGCCGTTGTCTGCACGGGCACCTGCCAGCCTTGCCAACTGCGCGCGGGGATATCCATCTCCTGCAACGTCAGCGCCATCAGACCTGCGGTAACATTCTCGCCGGATGACACGACAGAATCATATTCCCGCGCATCATATAGTGCAGAGGTCTCGCCGACCCAGCCGACCAACTCATTGGTCTTGCCCGACATGGCAGAGACGATGACGATCACGTCATAGCCTTTGGCCACCTCGACCCCTACGCGCTTTGCAGCACGGCGGATGCGGTCCAATGTGGCCACTGACGTGCCACCGAATTTCATTACCAGAACAGGCATATGCGTCTCGTCTTTCGCTTCACGCGCCGTTTACGCCCATGGCGGGAGGAGGACAAGCCTCCCCTTTTTCTGGCGAGAATATTCCCGGAGGTTTGGAGGCACAGCCTCCAAAGGGTGCAATGCACCCTCGCCCGCGCTCACATTGGATGCGCGCGCCCGTCCCATGTCTCGAAACATCCTGTCGTTTCAATCGACAAAGCATCAAACCGCTGCACCAGTCCGCTGACCGATTCTTGCGTTGTGATGTCTGCGCCTTGACCGCCCATGTCGGTCTGCACATAGCCGGGATGATAAATACCGACAGCGATCCCTTCCGCGCGCAAATCCGTCGCCAGATTGCGCCCAAGGTTCAGTACCGCCGCTTTGGAGGCACGGTAGATATAGGACCCACCCGGGGCCACTTCGCTGGACGCCATCTGCGATGAGATGATGCAAATCTTCGAAGAGCCCGCCCGCCGCAGCGCAGGCAGCAAGGCCTGAATGCCCAAGAATACGCCCGTGACATTGATGGCAAAACTCTGCGCCCACAGGTCCGCGCCATAGCCCGTCTCCAGATCATTGCCACGGTCCAGAAACACACCTGCATTGCACACCAGCATCTCGACAGGCCGGTCGCCCAGATGGGCGGCCAGCTCATTATGGCCTGCGGGATTGGCAACATCCAGCTGAACATCCGCCGCAACTGAGCGTCCCGTGCCGACAACATCTCTCCCTAGCGCTCGGTAAGCTTCTGCCAGGCCTGCGCCGATGCCACGGCTGGCGCCTGTGATCACAATGGTCATGGAAGTGTTCCTCAGCTGAGTTTTTGTTTCGGTGCAAACGGCAGCGGCACGACAGGCACACCGTCCTCGACCAGTTTCTTGGCCTGATCCAGCCGCGCCTCGCCGTGGATTGCGCGCTCTGGCGCATCACCGTCATGCATGGCGCGGGCCTGCGACACAAAATCCTTACCGACGTAGTCCGAGTTGGCCTCCACATGGTCGCGCATTTGCGCCACCGCCTTCTCCATCTCGGATTCTGGCTGGCGAAGGGCAGTTCCTTTTTCAGAAGTTGCCACTTGCGGCGCCATCAGAGACTTGCGCACCTCACCGCCACCACACACGGCACAGGCCAGATGCCCTGCGCGGGCCACCCCCTCGAACGCGTCCGCAGAGGCAAACCAGCTGTCAAAGCTGTGGCCGTCCTTGCAGGTGAGAGTATACTTGATCATGTCGTCCCCAATACACGCCCACCTTGATGCGCGGGCGGCAGTCCTTCGTCAAGAAGATGCATTAGCGCGGATCAAAATCAAGGATCATACGGCGCAATTCGGGCTCTGCCACTTTGGCCGCAGCCTTCTTGCGCGACAACCAGCGCCGCCGCCGCTGGTGCTTTTCGGGATACTTCTTGGCCAGTGACTTGACCTTTACCGGATACAGCATCGCAATGCAGGGCAACCCGTCCGCGTCTTCGACTGTCTTGGCGTAGGAATAGACGCCCAGACAGTTGGACTGCGCCTTTCCGTGCACGCCCGCCTCTTCCCAGGCTTCCTGCAAGGCGCTGTCAGCGGGGGTCTTGCCCTCCATCGGCCAGCCTTTCGGGACGATCCACCGTCTTGAGCCACGAGACGTGATCAGCAGCACCTGCACCTTGCCCTTTTTCACGCGGTAACACAGGGCAGCAAATTGCGTGCGCACTTCGCCCTTCGGGCCACCGTGGAGGGATATGGGTAGTTGCTTGATCATCGGCCTGCAAAGTTGTGCGTCTGCGCGTACATTTCCCGATATATAGGGAATAAATTGCCAAAAGCCAAATTGGCAGGCATCCGCCCGCATCCGGGTCTTGCCGCGCCCTGAGGCTTGGCAGATAGTCGCGCCATGAAACGAGCCTTGTCCATCGTCTTTGCCTGTCTGCTTGCAAGTTCCGCTGCTGCCGAGCGGGCTGTGACGGTCTTTGCAGCCGCCAGCCTCAGCGGCGTGCTGGAAGAGATCGGACAAGACTACTCACAGCCCGTCACGTTTTCCTATGGCGGCTCGGGCACCATGGCGCGTCAGGTCGCAGCAGGCGCCCCTGCGGATGTGGTCATTTTGGCCAATTCCCTTTGGATGGCGTGGCTGGCAGATCAAGGCATCGCTGCCGCCCGCACACCCACAATCGTGGCACGGGGCACGTTGGTACTGATTGTACCTGCAGCCGACGCAGACAGCTTTGGCGATCAGACCCTGCCGGAATACCTTGGGCAGAACCGCCTTGCCATGGGCCACCGGAGCGCTGTTCCCGCAGGCGTCTACACCCGCCAGTGGCTGACACACCACGGACTTTGGGCGGGGCTCTCGGACCAGTTGGCCGAGACCGACAATGTGCGTACGGCCCTTGCCCTTGTCGCCCGAGGCGAGGTCCCTTTAGGCGTTGTTTACGCCAGTGATGCAATGGCCGAACCGGCCGTGACCCCCGTCCACATTATTGATTTCAACACCCATGACCCGATC
>CALAIJ010000213.1 GCA_937923365.1 uncultured Sulfitobacter sp. | reverse complement strand
CTGCGCGCGCTTTCGCGTGACACCGCTGAACGACCATGGGTTTGCCCTTGGCCAATGCCGCTTTAGCGGGATGGCGCCGGCATGGGGCGCATTCTACGAGATCACTGGCAATACCCGCGACGCGGAGGAGCCGACGCCCTGGCAGAACGCAGAGGGCAGAGGGACGCGGCACTTCCATTTCTACCAGCGGGACGGTGCGCTTGAGGTCAAAGCGGACGGCTGGTCAAAAGACCCGTAAGGTGGGCCTCTGGCCCACCACGCCGCATGGGAAAAGGGGCAGACCCGCAGGTCCGCCCCTTCTCACCCTTTCGTGCCCTTAGCGCTTTTCGTCGCTGACGAATTCTTCGAGGATTTTCTCGTTCTTGGCCTCTTCGATCTTGCGGATCCGGTCCTCGGTAGAGCGCCAGTCGAAGCGGTATTTCACCACGTTGATCAGGCTCAGCGTCAGCAGCACGATACCCATGCCCCAATAGCCTTTGGTGGCCAGTGGCACCTCTGTGGACAGCCAGAGCGAGATGGCAAGCAGGGCATACGCCGCCGCCACACCGGCGCCATTGAGAAACATAATCAGTGTGTTGTCATTGCGTTCGTAGTTCATGGGTTTTCTCCTGAAAATTGGTGGGTTGCCCCCTCCCAGCGGGGGTGAACATTAGGCCTTGGAAGGTGTCTTGGGGGTGATCCGCTTCAGCACGTCTGCCGCACTGACCCGCGTCTTGGGTCCGAAACCTGCATCGGACATACGTGCGTCCAGACCGGAGTGATCAAGGCCCTGATCGATCTCGGCCAGTATCTGGCTTTGCTCGAACGGGTCATCCTTGCCGATGACATGCGCGATCAGCTCTTCGGCCTCATCCATGGCGGTGGACCCGCCCAGATGACGGCCAAGCCGCTTTTGCAACGCCTGCTCTTGCTTGACGGCGCGGGCGGCGACGGCCCCTTGCTTGAGGTCGATAATCCGGCGGTTGGCAGCCTCGATAGAGGTCTTGAGCTGGGCGATGCGAAGCTCCAGACGTGTGACCGTTTCACGGCGCTGGACCAGACCGTTTTCCATGTCCGCAATGGCCTGTGCGGCATGGGTGGCCATATCCTCGCGGCCCGCGTCCAGCGCCTCGGTGGCCCGTGTGGTCATGTCGGTGATGCGCGTCTCGATACTGTCGATCTGGCGCTGCTCGCCCCGCTCGCGCTGGATCAATCCGGCCAGCCCGACCTTGGCAGCCTTGAGCTGCGTCTGGGCTTCGCGCAGCTTCTGCTCGATCAGCTCCAGCGAATATTGGTCGCGCAATTGCTCTTCCGCGCGGGCGGATGCGCCCAGAAAAAGTGTTCTCATCGTGCTCAACATTGTCTGTTCCTTTCAAACTTGAACGTTGTTCACGAATGGAGATAACCGATTCGCCCCATCCGATCAAGATAAAAATGAACACTGTTCAATTTTAGGAGGAAACGCCGATCTGCCCGATGATCTGGGTCATCATCTGTTCCAGCTTGTCCAGGGGCACCGCTGAGATGCGCCGCTCAAGCCCCAGCAGGACAATCCCGTGCACCGAGGAAAACAATCCCCGCACCATCAGATCCAGTTCCGCGCGCGCCATATCCGGAAAAAGCCGCGCCAAAGGGGCGGCAATCAGCGCAAAGACCGCACCCAATTCTTGCAGATACCAGTCCGGCACAGGGCCGTCCGCCGACATCTCCAGATCGAACAGCGCGCGCCAGAGGTGCGTATGTTCCGACGCGAAATGCAGATAGGCATGCGACATCGTCACCAGTTGGGCACTGGGCGTATCGGCCGCCGCCCCTGTCACCGCCGCGCTGACAAAGCTGCCCAGACGCCGGAACGTGCGGCCATTCACGGCCATCACCAGCGCGTCAAGATCGTCAAAGATGTTGTAGATCGCCCCGACAGAGCAGCCCGCCGTCTGCGCCAGTGGCCGCGCCTTGAGCGTGCCCAGCCCGCCTTTGGCGATCTGCGCCTCTGCGGCATCGATCAATGCGGTCCGCAGACGCGCCTGCTTTTGGGCGACCTTGCCCGCCATGGATCAGGTATGCTCCATGATATTGAGCGCACGGCCCATGGGATCGGTCACAAAGAACCGCGTGACCCCCCAGGGTTCATCCCGCAGCGGATAGGTAATGGGGGCCCCCATGGTGATGGCTTGGGCATAGATATCCTCCACATCCTCGACCTGAATGCTGAGGTCGGGCACAGGCGCGCCGTTCCCGCCCTCAGAGGCCACGCTCAGCTGCACGGGGCCAAGGCCGTCTGCCCCCATGGTCATGATCCAGCCTTGATCCATCAGCACATTCAGGCCCAGCAGGTCTTGATAAAAGGCGGCCACTCCTTTGACATCCGACGCTGCCAGATTGGCCACGATCCGCACAACGCTCATGTCGCTGCCCCCCTACACATAGTCGAACCACCACAGCCACAGGACAAATGCCGCGACGACAATCAGGAAATTCGCCGCGACGATGCCTGCGAGGTTCAGCCAGCGGCCTTTGCGCTCATCCGCGACGTTGATGGCCTCAAGATGGTTGGTGATTGCGGCATAGGCCTGATCGACCTCGCGCATGTTGATCTGGCGCGCCAGCTTGGGGTTGCCCGCCAATTGCTGCGCCTGCAGGATCACCCCGCCTTGCTTGCGCAGATGCCGTGGCAACCGCCGGCCGGCGCGGCGCAACGCCTGACGCAGGCTGCGGCTTTTGACCCCCATCTGGGCCTCGAACACACGGGCAAGCGCGCGGTCACGCAGGACAAATTCTCGGGCATCAATCATGAAAGGCACCCTAATCGCACTGGCATGCGGCGCGCAATGGCAGTACCTCTTGCGGGATGCTGAACTTCTCTGAATATGGCGCGGCGGCACCGGATGCGCCGACACTGGTGATTGCCCACGGGCTTTACGGGTCTGGCCGCAACTGGGGCGTGATCGCGAAACGCCTGTCGGACGGGCGGCGCGTGGTGACCCCTGACATGCGCAACCACGGGCTTAGCCCGCGCAGCGACAGCCACAGCTACCGCGATCTGGCGGGCGATCTGGCGGACCTGATCACCTCCCTTGAGGGGCCTGTTGATCTGTGCGGCCATTCGATGGGTGGCAAGGCGGCGATGGCGCTGGCGCTGACCCGACCGGAACTGGTGCGCCGCCTGATCGTGGCGGACATCGCGCCGGTGGCCTACACCCACACACAAGCCATGTTCATTGATGCCATGCGCGCCGTGGACCTGACCCGCGTGACCCGCCGCTCTGACGCGGAGACCCAACTGGCAGACGCAGGCGTGGAGCGCGCCTTGCAAAGCTTTTTCACCCAGTCTCTGGACGTGCCGGAAAAGCGCTGGCGGCTGAACCTTGACGCGCTAGAAGCGGAAATGCCCAGGATCATCGGCTGGCCTGATGACATACAGGGCCGCTTTAACGGCCCGACCCTGTTCTTGTCGGGGGGCGCCTCTGACTACGTGCGCCCTGAACACCGCGACCGGATCAAATCGCTTTTCCCTGCGGCCCGCTTTGCCAAATTGCCGGGGGCGGGCCATTGGCTGCACGCCGAGAAACCGCGCGATTTCGAAGCGGCCCTGCGCACCTTTCTTGACGCCTGACCCCATCGTCATCGCTCCCTGCTTTTTCTGGCCTTAATATTCCCGGGGGCTTGGGGGCTGGCCCCCAATTGTCGACTTGTTTGGGGGCTGGCCCCCAATTGCTGGCTTGTTCGGGGGCTGGCCCGAACAGCCCCAAGATCGGCACTTCACGGCGCTTCGCGACGGATTCCGCCCGATCCCTCTTGCACCCCACGCCCGCATGCCTATAACGCGGATAATTTGCATATTCTCAGGGGGCCACCATGCCAAAGCGTACCGACATAAAGTCGATCATGATCATTGGTGCGGGCCCTATTGTGATCGGACAAGCCTGCGAATTCGACTACTCGGGCGCACAGGCCTGCAAGGCGCTGAAAGAGGAAGGCTACCGCGTCATCCTCGTGAACTCCAACCCCGCGACAATCATGACTGATCCGGGGCTGGCGGATGCGACCTATATTGAGCCGATCACCCCCGACATCGTAGCCAAGATCATCGAGAAAGAACGCCCCGACGCGCTGCTGCCGACAATGGGCGGCCAGACCGGCCTGAATACCTCGCTGGCATTGGAAGAAATGGGCGTGCTGGACAAGTTCAACGTCGAGATGATCGGCGCCAAGCGCGAAGCCATCGAAATGGCCGAGGACCGCAAGCTGTTCCGCGAGGCGATGGACCGTCTGGGCATTGAAAACCCCAAAGCCACGATCTGCACAGCGCCCATTGGCGCGGACGGCAAAAAGGACCTCGCCGCAGGCGTGGCCCTTGCCTTGCAAGACCTCGAAGAGATCGGCCTGCCCGCGATCATCCGCCCTGCCTTTACCATGGGCGGCACCGGCGGCGGCGTGGCCTACAACCGCGAAGACTATGAATTCTTCTGCCGCTCGGGCATGGACGCCTCCCCCGTGGGACAAATCCTGATCGACGAATCGCTGTTGGGCTGGAAAG